>JAZSKM010000008.1:0-16550 GCA_045534835.1 Eubacteriales bacterium
CTCACAGTTTCAATAACTATCGGCAGCCTTTCAAGTCCAACCACCGGAACACTGTCTTCAC
Organism: Eubacteriales bacterium; assembly: GCA_045534835.1. GTDB lineage: Bacteria > Bacillota > Clostridia > Oscillospirales > CAG-272 > UMGS902. The sequence goes on from JAZSKM010000008.1 coordinate 62, forward strand.
GCATTATTGTATCATATTTGCACTCGATTTTGGAATAGTTTTTGAAAATATTTATGCTTTTTCCGAATATTTTGAGCGACATTTCTATTACCTTTTCCTGATTATATGATTTTTTTGTGTTTTTCAAAGGAATTTCGGCAGAAAATTTATCAAGTATACGTGCATACACTTTAGCATCCGAGTACACAAACCTTGTTCCCATTTCAACCGAATCGTATACTCCGCTTACCAGCAGGCTGCCCTGCTTTACTATATCACCGTTTTTAGCGACACGTCTGCCTTTCTTTATATCCGCTTCGACTATTTGCCCATCCTTAAGCGCCACTATGTTCGCGCCGTCTGCTGTGGATTGAGAAGCGGGGGCGTACTCGCGTTCGATTATTTCTACATTTGCAGAGCTCCCCTGAATATTTACCGAAACCCACGAAATCTCCTCGCTGTTTAAAAGAATAGAGCTGTAAACCTCGCTCCTGTTTATCGCGGGGGAAAAGCTCCCGATCTCTACTCCTGCTTCTTTCAAAAGCGCCACAACATCCTCGCGGCTCAGCTTTTCAAGACCTGTTAAATTTATTTCCCAGATAAACAGTGGCGAAATATACATAGCTGCTATGAATATAAGTATCCCTAAATTTAGTCCCGCGCGATGGCGATATTTTCTGTAGATGCAAGGCAGACCACGGAGCTTATCAATTTTGTAACTTATATTTAATTTGTCGAGAGCTAAAGCAAGCCTGGTTACATCCTTTGTATAAACTCTTACTGTGGCAAATTCATTTTCTGTTTTCAATGCTAATATCTGTATTTTTTCCGTATTTGAAAGGTTTAAAACTTCCTTTAAGTTTGAAAAATTCAACTTAATTACTGAGTATCCTAAAAACCAATGCAAAAGTATTTTCATCTTTTTTCAAACCCTACATTGCATATATCGCCGCAAATTTCTATAGTGCCTTCAAAAAAATAAAGGCATTTAAGCCCGCACCCCGTAAAAACAACCACCGAATCTTTAGTAAGGGCAACAATCTCTTCACTTTTATATTTAAGCAACTTTTTGCATCCGCTGAGAATTGCACAGTTACCCATTATCTGCACTCGTGATGCCGCACCGAGCGCATCCTCGGGTAGTTCTAACTTTTCGGATAAACGGTGCCTTATATATTTAAAACTTGCCATCAATACCTCTCCATTCATAAAAAACATTCACTAAAAATATACTCATAAAAAGTAAAGAGTATGTCCGCTTGAATGGAGATAAATATGAACTTTCGCCTTGTTGTAACAGTCATTTTTACATTGCTTTTTATAGCAGATATAGAGGCGGTAAGCGCAGGTGTGCTTACCGCGCTTAAACTATGCGCAGACTCTATTGTTCCGTCTTTACTGATTTTTTTTATAATGAGCGAACTTATAGTAAAATCGGTACTCTCTACTGAGAAAGGCCTTATTTCCCCCAAATGGACCGTATTTTTACTCGGCTCGATATGCGGCTTTCCCGTTGGCGCGTCTGTATCCGACAGCTTTGTAAACAGTGGAAGGCTCGACAAAACAACGGCATTAAAATTACTGCCGTTTTGCAACAATACAAGTCCCGCTTTTGTAATCGGAGCAATTGGCGTTTCGCTGTTCAATAATAAAGAACTTGGCGTACTTTTGTATGTTGCAGAAATTATATCGGCATTTATCCTTGTACTTTTTATCAAGTGTGATAAAATAGGTGTCGCAAATACTTCTGAAAAAAACGGCTTTTTTGACGATTTTTTAAGTTCAATTGAAAAGTCTGTCAAAACCATTCTCAAAATTTGTGTAATAATATGCTTCTTTTCAGCAATTCTCGCATTTGTTAAAAACAATTTTGGTGAGAAAACATATAGCATTCTTTCTTTTTTGCTTGAAATTGGCAACGGCTCATACATTTGCAGTAAGACTTTTTATCTTCAAAGCTATTCGTGCATAGCTTTACTCGGATTTATGTGCGGTTGGTCGGGAATATGCGTACATCTGCAGATACTTTCAGCCGCAAAGTCAATAAAGGTCAAATATCATACCATAGTTATGGGGAAACTTTTGCACGGAATTTTTTCATCTGTATTAGCTGTGATTGGGTATAAATTGCTTTTTTACTCTTGAAATATATTTAATATTGTGGTAATATGTAGTTAAGTCGAAATATGGAGATTTTTATGAATAAAAAGTTATTTGAGGAATATGATATATCAAAAAAATGCGCTTTTTGTGAATTTGCTTCTAAAACTCTTGATGACGAGAGAATGATTTGCAAGAAGAAAGGCGTAGTCCACGCGGATTTTGCTTGTCGCTCATTCCGTTATGACCTGATGAAGCGTGTTCCGAGGCGCCTGCCGCCTATCTCCAATGAATAATTAAAAGCCGAAAAGGTTAATCCTTTTCGGCTTTTAATTATTTACTGTTTTTGACACGTAATCTGCTGCAGAGGTCTTCGCTTGGAGAAACATATGCTGTATAGTTAGTTGAATAGGTGACAAATCCGGGTTTTGAAGCAGGCGGCTTCTTGATGTTCTTGACTCTGGTATAATCAACCGGCACCTGTCCCCTTTCACCAACTCCCGAAAACGTGGCTGCAATTACGGCGGCTTCTGTATAATCGCGCTCCGGCGGTTCTTCGCCGTTACAAAACAGAACAACGTGTGAACCGGGCGCACCCTTAACGTGAAACCAAATGTCCCCTTTTGAAGCAGTTTTGAAGGTCAAAATATCATTTTGAGTATTGTTCTTGCCGCATAAAACTCTATAACCTCCGTGAGTGATAAACTCCATCGGTTTCGACGGCGGAACCTTTGCATTCTTTAATGAATGAATACGCGAAGCATACCCGCTCTTTGAAAGCTCGATTCTTATCTCTGCAAGGTCAGACTCTGTTTCCGCACTTTTAAGCGCCTGTGAAACTGACTCGAGATATGAAAGCTCATTTTTAGCAAATTCTATCTGCTCCGTGAGATAGCGTTTTGCATTTTTACACTTGTTATACTTTTTATAATACCACTGTGCGTTTTGCGCGGGTGAAAGCCTTTTATCGAGCTCTATTTCAACCTCTTCACAATTTTCACTGTAATAATTGACAAGTCGGACACTGCTTCCCCCTCTTTGGAGCATATACAGATTTGCGGTGATAAGGTCGCCGAAAAGCTTATAGGTTTCTCCCTCTGCACACTCTCGAAGCTCCTCTTGCTGCACTTCAATCTTCTTCGCAAGGCGTGAGGTTGCGTTATTTACAAGCTTTATAATATCCTGACCGCGTTGCTTTATTTTATCAGCCAGATCACGTTTCTCAAAATAAACGTCAAGGAGTTCCTTAAAAGAATCAAAAATTTCGGTTTTAACACTGCTTCCGTACTGCAATATGTTCATAAAGCAAAATTCGACAGGCTTACCGCTCTCATCATAAATTATGGTGGGAGTGAAATCTGCAGTTTCGAAAATACGGCGGAATTCTTTTATTGCCAAAAACAATTTTTCGGTCAGTGTATCTCCTACAAGCGTGTCAATACTATGCGTGGCTCTGTATGCAAGTTCTCTTGAAACGAGCGGAGAAATGCCGAGAAAGCTTTGCAAAATGAATTTTGAAAGCAGCATTGAACTGCTCGCGGCCGAAAGTTTAACAGAAAGCTCGTTTTCGCTGATTGTGAAAATATCAGCCTTGTCCTGCGATGGCGGCATCTCGTATGTCATGCCGGGCAAAATCTGGCGCATACGGCTTGTTGAAAAGTCGATGAGTTTCATCGCAGTGATAATCTTTTTGTTTTCATCAGTTAAAAGCAGATTGCTGTACTTACCCATAATTTCAACGATGATAATTCGTTTAACAGGAAAGCCCATTTCATCCTTGCACAAAAATTCAAGCTCGGCAATTCTGTCAAAGCCGACCTGCCGTGCCTCGATAAATCTGCCGCCCGAAAGCTGCTTTCTGAGCAACATACAAAGCATTGGCGCCGCAGCGGGGTTTTCTTTTTGCATATCAGTAAAACCGATCTTAGGATTGTTTGCGCCTGCGTTTATAGCAAGTCTTACGTTTTCGCGGGAAATAGCGCTGTGCAGCGTTATTACTATTTCGTCCTTTTGCGGTTGTTGAATTTTTTCGAGTTTAGCATCCTTTGCACGGAGATTTATTTCGCGCAAAATCGCATAAAGCATTCCGGAATCAAAAGCCATTTAATTATCCTTCTTAAGTACGTAGTAATAGAACTTTCCTACCTCGTCAAAGCCTGCTTTTCGCGCCACCGCGGTAGAAGCCTCGTTCCTGTGATGACATTTATAGAGTACACGGTAACCTTTTTTAATAAGAAAATCGCTGAGTGCACGCGCGGCTACCACTGCATAGCCGTTTTTACGGTATCCTACCGCTGTTTCCACACCAATTTCAATCCACTCCGCACCTTTCACAGGTGCTTCGGACGTAACAGCAACAGAAACAATTTGACCTTCTTTGACTATAGCAAAAATTACGCGTTCATACGCAAGGCAATCTCTTATGTTAAAAGTTGTAAGATTCTTATACTTACCGTCGCGGCGTATTCTCTCAGCAGTATTGTCTTCTTCAAGTGTTATGCTGTCGCATATGAAGTTATATCCCCAATTATCCGGATACTTTTCTTCTCTGTAACCAAGTTCACTCCTGAACTCGTCACATCCGCTCCTGATAAAATCAATGGCTTCGGTGCAAAACATATCGTCCGAATAATTGTTTTCGAGTTTTTCGCAGACTTCAGCGACAGACGGATATGCAAAAATTTTCGTTTCTCCCTCAAAAAGCTCGACGTGTACAGGCACGGCTAAGTCGAAAGAGGTTTCTCTTACAAACTCTTCGCCCTCGCGGTCAATAATTATCATATCAGGTCACCCGTTTTAAATGCGTTAATTACATCGGTAATACTGTCAAAAACCAAGCACCCCGTGCTTTCAAGCCGCTCGCGATCCTGATGTCCCCAAGTCAAGAGAATACAGTCTGCATTTATGGCTTTTGCAACTTCAAAATCGTGAAGCGTGTCCCCGATTACAAGCGCCTTTGCAGGCTTTTCTCTCTTTGCAAACTCAACAGCCGCTCCCGCTTTTCCGTGCGCTTCTATCGTATCCTGACCTATCAGTTCATCAAAATACTGAATAATTCCAAGGCGCGTTGCCTGCTTTTCAAGCATTACGCGCTCTGTTGCGGACAGCAAGCATTGGCTATAACCATTTTCTTTAAAAAACTTCATCGCATCAATAACACCTTCAAAGATAGGTGCGCTTGGCTCAAGAAGACTGTATTCGTAGAACCATTCGGGCGCGTATGTGTCAAAATTTTCACGCTCAAGTCCTATAGAATCATAATAATCAATCACAGGAAAGCAAAATGTTCTTCTGTAAAAGTCCAAATCTTTGATAGGCTTTTTCCCGTATCGGTTAAGTAAAACGTTAACCGCGTCGATACCCGTCTGAACATCGTTCAATATTGTACCGTTAAAATCCCAGATAATGTGTGAATATTTCATAAATCTATAAATGAAAAGCACCGCACGGTGCTTTTCCTCATTTCTTATTATTTTCCTTTATTGAAATGATATGTATTCCTTTTGCACCGAGGGCATATCCAAGCGTACTTGCCACAGTTACAATGATCGGTAGAAGGAAAAGACAAACCGCATTTAATACCGCGCTTTCATAAATGTGGTAAAAATAAAGCATAAAGCCCGAAATGCAGCTCTCTACCACATACAGCAACAGATAAGAAATCGTATAAACAGTAGTTGCTGTATCGCTCGAAGTGATAAAGAATGAAGAAACAAGGTATACCAAAATTAAAATGATACCAAGTGCCTCTGCGGTAAGCGAAGCGAATAAAGCATTTGACGGCTTAAATTCAAGGCGCCCTGCATCAATTGCTGGCTTGTCCTTACTTCCATACTCCCACATCGTTGTATAGGCGATAACAGCGAAAAACAGGGTTGAAAATATGCTTGCCCAAAGCATCAGCTTTTCGCCCTGCTGATTTGTTGCAAGGAAGATAACAAGTCCGAAAACAGACATTCCGATATGTGTCACAATCAATCGAAAAATAACCGATGAATTCTCTTTAAAAAATTTCATTTTGTACTCCAGTGGTAGATTTACTGTTATTATATATGAAACTTCCCTTCACTGCAAGAGAAATCACAAATATTTCATATTCCTCTTTCCTTTTTGGAAAATCTTTTGTATAATATTAGTATAATGATTTTGGAGGAAACAATATGCCTGTTACGCCTCGCAGAGAGATAGACCGTGACACTCTCCCCGGTATTTTGCGCGAATTTGCCGGTTATAAGCTGGGTATTGAAAACTGTTCTGCGCGAACGGTTGATGAGTATTTACTTGATTTGCGAACTTTTTTCAGATATCTTCTTGCAATTAAAAATAGGATAAAACCGTATGGCGATGAATTTGAAAACATTGACATTTTACCTGTTGACCTCGAATTTGTTAAAAATATCAAGACCGAGGATATTTACGAATTTCTGTTTTATACAGGTACCGAGCGCCTTAACGGATGGTCTGCAAAAGCAAGAAAGCTCACTGCTATAAAATCCTTTTATAAATATCTCGTTACTAAGCGCAAATTGCTTGATAAAAACCCAGCAATTGATATTGATTCCCCTAAGAAGGAACGCTCTCTCCCAAAATACCTTACGTTAAATGAAAGTATTGCCCTGCTTGAAGCCATAAATTCCGACACCGCTTCGAAAAGCGTTAAACGTGATTTTGCTATCGTTACGCTTTTCTTAAACTGCGGAATGCGACTTTCCGAGCTTTGCGGTATTGATCTCAAAGACCTTGACGAGTCGCTACGCTCACTGCGCGTATTCGGAAAAGGCGCGAAAGAACGAATCGTATATTTAAACGCCGCCTGCAAGGATGCTTTGCTTGAATACTTAAAGGTGCGTGCGCTAAGCCTTGACGGCAGTTCAGCCGCTGAGCCTGCCTTATTTATCAGCAGCCGCGGATCAAGAATCAGCGAAAAGACCGTTCAGTGGATGGTAAAAAAATATCTGAAGCTTGCAGGTCTTGAAAACAAGGGGTTCTCCGTTCACAAGCTTCGCCATACAGCGGCAACTCTTATGTATCAGAGCGGAAATGTTGATGTCAGGGTCTTAAAAGACATACTCGGTCACGAGCAACTCAACACAACGCAGATATATACCCATATCAGCGATGCACAAATGGAAACTGCTATGGCGCAAAATCCGCTTGCCAAAGTAAAAACGAATAAATCTAAAGGTTGATTTTTATGAGATAGCCATCGCGGCTATCTCTTTTTTTGCCCATATCATATCCTAAAAGCAGGAGGTTTCTTATGAACGCAGTTTTTCATTGTAAAACGCAAAAGAAGAAACGTTTATTAACTTTTTTCAAAAAAGCTCTTGCTTTTTTGTTATTTCTTGCCGTAACGGTGCTTGTGCTGTACAATTTGCAGATAATACCGGTGCTTGAGCCGTATGCAGAGTCGCAGACCTCTACGCTTGTTACATCAGAAGTTCAAAGAATAATTAGAAAAACGGTTAATGGAACATACCAAAACTTCGTTGACCTAAAATATGATGGAAGCGGCAACGTCGTTTCCCTTGAAACAAACACAATGCTGCTTTCTGTTTTAAACGCCGACATAGTTGAAAATGTAACAAAAGAGCTCTCTGGAAGTAAAAAACTAACAGTGAAAATTCCTATTGGTAATCTTAGCGGAGGTGCTATCCTAACTGGCAGAGGTCCTGATATTTCGATACCACTTTCGGTTTCACCGAAAATAACCTGTGAAATTAAAAATGAGTTTTATGAAAGCGGAATTAACCAGACACTTCACAGAATTGTTGCAAATATAAGTGTTGACACGTATATTTTTATACCTGCCGCAACAAAGAAAATCAATGTTGAAACATCCTTTTGTATTGCTGAAACTGTTATAGTCGGTAAAGTTCCCAATGCTTACACAAAAATAGACCGCCTCAGCGATGACATTTCCGAAAGCGAGATTGACGATATATATGATTTCGGCGCGGTTTATCAAAGTTTTTAGAAATTTATTGCTTAAAAGCGCGAACTGTGATATAATGATAAATATCAATATTTCGAGGTAATTACAATGGCTAAGGAAAAAATGGTCTTTTTCAGACCTGCTATCGGTGGGTTTAACAAGGCTGACGTTAATAGCTACATAGAAAAACTCAATGCTGAGTTTGCAGAGCGTGAGCGTGTTTATAAAAAGAAACAGGAAGCTCTTGAAGCTAAATGCGCCGATCTTGAAGCTACAAAATCTGAGCTTGAGGCGGCAAAAGCAAGCATTCTCGAACTTACCAATCAGGATGAAATGCGGGAAAAAATAATTTCCGAATATAGGGAAACTGTTGATAAGCAGTCAAAAGAGATAGAGTCGCTGATATCCGAAAAAATTGCTTCAGAGTCCGAAATCAATCAGCTCTCCGAGCGAATTGAGTCACTTTCCGATGCTATCTGCAAGTCAGAGAAATACGATGACATCAGTGCGCAAATCGGAGAAATCATACTCTCTGCCAAGCAAACCGCAGAAGGAATCGTTGCTAAAGCCGAAAAAGATGCCGCAGCTAAGTGTGCTGCAGCTAATGAGCAGCTTGAAAACGCAGCTGCCTCCTTTAATGCTCGTGCTGCAACTGCCGCTTATTCGGTAAAGGGGCAGATTAAAAAACTTGCGCACGACTCTTATTCTCATATAGCGAAGCAGGCAGCTGAAACCTCGGATATGCTCCGCTCTCTCGCCGAGCATATCAGCAGTTCATCTGAATATCTTGATACAAAGCTTTCTGACGGTAAAGACGAAATAGAAAGCGCTATTAATAACGAAGCCGGCAAGGTATTTTCCGAAGAACACCGTATATCTTTTAAATGAGAAGAATTTACACAAAGGATTTTTACAAGGTTGCAAATGACCTGCGTGCAGGAGAGGAAATTCTGCTGTCGGGAACAGTATATACCGCCCGTGATGTCGCACACAAAAGAATTTTATCGGCGGTAAATAACGGTGAAAATTTACCATTTGAAATAAAAGGTGCCTTTATTTACTACGCAGGCCCAACTCCTGCAAAGAATAATGCGGTAGGTTCTTGCGGACCTACCACCTCCTCCCGTATGGATGTTTACACGCCGCTTCTGTATGATATGGGACTTGTTGCGACAATCGGTAAAGGTGACAGAAATGCCGAGGTTTACGATGCTATTGTCCGTAACGCTGGTGTTTATTTGTGTGCAATAGGCGGTGCAGGAGCGCTTGCCTCCAAGGCAATTGCAAATGCGGAGGTTATTGCATACGAGGATTTAGGCTGTGAATCCGTAAAGAGTTTGGAAATTAAAGATTTCCCTCTATTTGTCGCAATAGACACATCAGGAAATAGTATATTTAGAAAGTAGAAAGGAGTTTTGTGTATGTCTGTCGGGCGTAAAATTCAAACGCTCCGTAAAAAGCGCGGTATAACACAGAATGTCCTTTCCGAAAATATCGTTTCACGAAGTATGCTCAGCCGTATTGAAAGCGGAAGCGCTGAGCCTTCAATGGCTACCCTGCTTGCGATTGCAGAAAGGCTTGACGTTTCTCCGTCTTTTTTGCTTGAAGAGGACGAGGACCTTCTTCCTGCCGAGCGTGCGTTTTATGCCAAACAGATTTTTGAGAATTTAAGTACCGGCAACTACAGAGAGTGTCTTGAAATATTTGACCAAACTGATTTGAACAAAAGCGATTTAAACGGTATTTATGCGCACTGTGCATTTTCCGTAGGATACGAGGATTTTCTTGCCGGAAATTTTCAAAATGCAAAAAAACTGCTCAGCGCAGTAAGTGAAATTGCTCCGTCTCTCACCACTCCTGTCCCTGTTGTTTCGAAAGAAAGAACTTCTCTGCTGCTTAGAATAATTGAAAACATTAGTAATCTCGATAAAGTTCAAGAACAATTTTCCGACTCTCCCGACTTTACGTTTCAGCCTTCCCTTTTTCTGTTTTTGTTAAGACTACTGCATCAAAACAAGATAAACGAGTGCGGTGTATTTATGGAGTATTGCCATCTTGACTCGCACTATTTTGATTTTTTAAAGGCACAAATTCTGATAAAAGATTACAAATTCATTGATGCGCTTCTGCTTCTTAAAAATCTTACAGGAAGAGATAATGTGCCGTTTTTCCTACGCCTGCTTTGCTATCGCTCTGTTGAGGAATGTTGCAAGCTTTGCGAGGACTACAAGGGTGCATATGAAAACCATCTGTTGTTTTCTCGATTGCTAGAAAAAATCAAATAAATTTAAGCCAAAGCATTGTGTGCTTTGGCTTTTTTGTTGTATTTGTACAACTATATCAATAATTTACTAAACTTTCGGTAAATTTTTTTCATAAATATATTTGAAATATGTAAAATTTTGTGGTATAGTATATAATGGGTTAGAAAAGGGGTTTTTCCCTTTTTGCCGGTTACATTACAAAAATAGTAAACGGAGGTTTACAATGGAGAATAAACTCAAAAGCGCGGCGGCTCTCAGGCGCGAGCTTGCCAAGAAAGAGTCAGAAAGTGCAAATGCTGCCGCTAAAGACAATGCTCTTTGTGCAAGACAGATCATTATGTCTGTTCTTGACGAAGGAACATTCGCCGAAATCGGTGCCTACGTAAAGCGTACTCCCGAAAGCGAGGAATACGAAGGTGTTATTTGCGGCTATGGTGCTATCGACTCGCGTTTAATATTCGTATTTGCTCAGGATTTCTACCGTATGAAGGGCGCATTTGATGCCGCTCAGGCTAAGAAGCTCTGTGCATTGTACGACCTTGCAATCAAAAACGGTGCTCCTGTTATCGGTATATTTAATAGCGCTGGCGCTGTTATCAGCGAAGGTGTCGATGCCCTTGGCGCATACGGCAAGGTAATGAACGCTGTTTCAAAAGCTTCAGGAATAATTCCGCAGATTGCTTACATTGACGGTGTATGTGCAGGAAGTGCCGCTGTAATTGCTTCTATGTTTGACATTACAGTTTCAGTTAAGGACAAGTCAAGCGTATATGTAAACCCTCCTTCCTTGCTTAACAAAAATGATGCAGGCACTTCCGAGTATGCATCGGCAAATGGGCTTGTCACAAAGGTATACACTACCGAGAGTGAGGCGCTTGGCGGTGTTCGCGCACTCGTAAATTACCTTCCTCAAAACAATATGGAAGGCACTGTTACCGAACTTCTTACCGATGACCTTAACCGTGCAGTAGATGTTTCCTTCATCGAAGGCGGCAACTACGATATGCGCAATGTTATTACGGTTGTTGCGGATAATGGACAGTACATTGAGCTTTCCGAAAACTATGCGCCCGAAGCAGTATGTGCTTTTGCTTCTGTAGGCAGCACGGTTTGCGGAATTGTTGCAAATCAGCCTAAAGAAAATGACGGCAGACTTACTCCGTTTGCAGCAAGAAAGATTGCAAAATTCGTTTCGATGTGCGACAGCTTCAGTATACCTGTTATAACTCTCGTTGACAGCGAAGGCGTTGCTGTTGATGAAGCAAATGAGAATATGCCCTTTGCCGCTGAGCTTTCAAAACTCGCATTTGCTTACACTTGTGCAGAAACTTCAAAAATCACTGTCGTTCTCGGCAGAGCTTACGGCAGTGCGTTTACACTTATGGGCTCCAAGTCCATCGGCGCTGATGTTGCTTTTGCACTTGAAAGCGCCAAAATCAGCATAATGTCTCCGCGAAGTGCTGTTGCTTTTCTCTGCAACGAAAGAGTTGCTAAGAAGAGTCGCGAAGAAGTTGAAGCAAGCTGGGCTGCTGAAAATGCGGCACCCGTTAAAGCTGCTATTCACGGCGAAATTGATGACATTATCGCCTCTTCCGAGCTCCGTCAGCGTATTTGTGCCGCTGTTTCTATGCTTGCATCAAAGTGCAGTGACACTCCCGAGCGCAGACACGCTAACCTGCCGCTTTAAGGAGGTTAACCGATGTTTGACTTTTACTTAAGCGCCGGTTCATTGACTGTCAGCGAGAAACTCTCTATCGGCGGTCAGGTAACCCTGCTCGGTATGGGAACGGTTTTTTCGGTTCTGATACTTCTTTGGGGTCTTGTAGAGGTGCTCCATCTTTTGCTCGGACACAAAGGCGAAAAGAAAGTTAATGAGGCTGCTAAAATCGTAGTTACCGCCCCTATTAACGAACAGCCAAAGGTTAAACCCGTAAAGCCTACAGAACCCGTAGCAAAAGACGACCTTTCAATAATCGCTGTTATAACTGCTGCAATCGCTGCCGCAAGCGGACAGTCCCCCTCTTCTTTCAGAGTGGTATCGTTCAAGCGCGCAAACAACAAATTTTCCTACAGAAAGTAATCACAAGGAGATATAGAAATGAAACAATATACTATTACTGTTAATGGCGTCGCTTATGACGTTACCGTTGAAGAGGTAGGCTCTATCGCTACCGTCCCCGTTGCTTCAGCACCCGTAGTAGCTCCTGCTGCTCCCGCGGCTCCTGTCGCAACCGCTCCCGCTCCTGCTACTGTGGCTCCCAAAGCTACCGGCACCGCTGGCGCTATAAAGGTTAATGCACCCATGCCCGGAACTATTCTTAAGATAAATGTTACCGTTGGTCAGGCAGTTAAGTCGGGCGACTCTCTCTGCGTACTCGAAGCTATGAAAATGGAAAACGATATCCCTGCTCCCGCTGACGGAACAGTTGCTTCTATTGAAGTCACCAAGGGCTCTTCCGTACAGAGTGGCGATGTTCTTATCACTCTCAACTAACTTAGAAGAAAGTTGGTAGAAAAATGGTTGAAACGCTATTAAACTTTGCGCGGTCAACCGGCATTAACATATTCGTTAACGATCCTGTGCTGATGTACAAGACGCTTGCAATGTATGTTATTATCGGTTTACTGATTTACCTTGCAATCGGTAAAAAGTTTGAGCCGCTGCTTCTTCTCCCAATCGCGTTTGGTATGCTTTTGGCAAACATTCCGGGGGCTGAGCTTTTCCATATGGAATATTTTATGGATCCGAGCGGCGAGCTTGATTATTCTGAAATTCTCCACGGCGGACTTATAGATATCCTTTACCTCGGCGTAAAACTCGGTATCTATCCGTCTCTTATATTCCTCGGCGTTGGTGCAATGACCGACTTTACACCTCTTATTGCTAATCCCAAGAGCCTTCTTCTCGGTGCTGCCGCACAGTTCGGCGTGTTCGCCGCATTTATCGGGGCGCTCTTCCTCGGATTTGCTCCCGAAGCGGCTGCGGCTATCGGTATCATTGGCGGTGCCGACGGCCCTACTGCGATTCTTGTTACCAAGACTCTTGCGCCTCACCTTCTCGGACCTATTGCAGTTGCAGCATATTCATATATGGCACTTATTCCTATTATTCAGCCTCCGTTTATGAAGTTGCTTACAACCAAGAAGGAGCGCTCGGTGGTGATGGGAAATCTCCGCAATGTAACAAAGGTCGAAAAAATAGTTTTCCCTATTGCCGTTACTGTTGTAGTTTGTCTGCTCGTTCCGGATGCCGCTCCGCTTGTGGGATTCCTTATGCTTGGTAACCTATTCAATGTTTGCGGAGTTACCGAGCGTCTTTCCAAGACGGCTCAGAATGAGCTCTGCAACATTCTCACAATATTCCTCGGCGTATCGGTCGGTGCTACCGCAAGTGCAGAAACGTTCCTTTCTTTTGAAACCATAAAGATTATTTGTCTTGGCCTTACTGCATTTATCCTTGCTACCTGTGCAGGACTTCTTTTTGGTAAAGTTATGTACTTAATTACCGGCGGTAAAATCAATCCGCTTATCGGTTCCGCAGGTGTTAGTGCCGTCCCTATGGCGGCGCGTGTTTCAAATATGGTAGGACAGCAGGAGAACCCCTCCAACTTCCTTCTTATGCATGCGATGGGTCCCAATGTTGCAGGCGTTATCGGCTCTGCTGTTGCAGCAGGTATCTTCCTGCAGTATTTCGCTTAAAATTAACGAGGTGAATATAAATGGCTAAAGTAAAAATTACTGAAACCGTACTGCGTGACTCACACCAGTCACTTGCAGCTACGAGAATGACTACCGCCGAGATGATTCCGATTCTCGAGGCACTTGATGCGGTAGGATATCACGCTCTTGAAGCGTGGGGTGGTGCTACTTTCGACTCCTGTCTCCGCTTTCTTAACGAGGACCCTTGGGAAAGACTTCGCACCATACGAGACCACGTAAAAAATACAAAGCTCCAGATGCTTTTCCGCGGGCAGAACATTCTCGGCTACCGTCATTATGCTGACGACGTTGTAGAATACTTTGTACAGAAGTCTATCGCTAACGGTATTGATATTATCCGTATTTTTGACGCACTTAACGACGGTCGTAACCTTAAGACTGCAATCAATGCTACCAAGAAAGAGGGCGGTCACGTTCAGGTTGCATTCAGCTATACCACAAGCCCCGTTCATAACAACGACTACTTTGCAAAGCTTGCAAAGGATATGGAGAATATGGGTGCTGACTCTATCTGTATTAAGGATATGTCGGGTCTGCTTCTTCCCTACGATGCGTACGACCTTGTAAAGAAAATCAAGTCTAACACGAGCATTCCCGTTGAGCTTCATACCCACTATACCGCAGGCGTTGCTTCTATGACTCTTCTTAAAGCAATTGAAGCAGGCGTTGACATTGTTGACACTGCTATTTCGCCTTTCGCTCTCGGCACCTCTCAGCCTGCTACCGAGCCTGTAGTTGCTTCTCTTGCAGGTACAGAGTTTGATACAGGTCTTGATCTTGAAAAGCTTAATGTTGTTTCCAAGTATTTTGACGGTATCCGTGAAAAGTATCTTGAAAGCGGACTTATCAATCCTAAGGTTCTTAAGGTCGACGTTAATGCTCTTCGTTATCAAGTCCCCGGCGGTATGCTCTCCAACCTCGTTTCTCAGCTTAAGCAGGCAGGAAAGCTCGATCAGCTTGACGAAGTTCTTGCTGAGGTTCCGCGCGTACGTGCCGATGCGGGATATCCTCCGCTTGTTACTCCTACATCCCAGATCGTTGGTACTCAGGCGGTGTTCAATGTAATCTCAGGCGAGCGCTACAAGATAGTTACCAAGGAGTTTAAGGGCGTTGTTCACGGCGATTACGGCACCACTCCCGTTCCGATCTCCGAGGAGTTCAAGAAGAAGATTCTCGGTAACGAGAAGCCTATCACCTGCCGTCCTGCCGACAATATAAAACCCGAGCTTTCCTCTCTTCGTGAAAAGGTCAAGCCTTATTTGGAGCAGGAAGAGGACGTTCTCACTTATGCTCTCTTTGAGCAGGTTGCCACCAAGTTCTTTGAGGACCGTAAGGCAAGGCTCTACGAGCTTGATGGCGCAAATGCCGACAAGGACCTCGGCGTTCCCAGCGTATAATTTTAAAGTGAGCAGAATTTCTGCTCACTTTTTGTTAACAAAAAAGACGGACAGCAAACTGTCCGTCTTTTTTGACTGTTTTAAGGGTAAGACTTAGTTGTCAACCTTTTCCTTAACCTTAGCGCTCTTACCTACGCGCTCACGGATGTAGTAAAGTTTCGCACGGCGAACCTTACCAGCTCTAACGAGCTCAACCTTGACAACGTTGGGGGAATGAAGCGGGAAAGTCTTTTCCACGCCGCAACCGTATGCAACACGTCTTACAGTAAAGGTTTCCGAGATACCACCGCCGTTCTTTGCAATAACGGTACCCTCGAAAATCTGGATTCTCTCCCTTGCGCCCTCTTTGATTCTGTTGTGAACCTTAACGGTGCTACCAACTTCGACTACAGGGGGATTTTCCTTAATCTGCTCATTAACAAAAGCCTCAATCTTGTTCATTTCTTGGCTCCTCCTTATCAATCGAACATTCGTGCAGAGCAATGCAGAGGACTGTTCTAAATCTTGTGCATACGCACAACAGTGGTATTATACCACGCAAATTTTAGAAATGCAAGTGATTTTGAAAAATAATGAAAAAATTTCTTGAAAATTCTCAAATTTATTGATATGTATAAATATTTATGTTATAATATTTTAATAATTATTTTAATAGCAAGAAGGTACTTTTATGAAATATCTCGTACTCGTCTGCGACGGTATGGCAGACCGAAAAATAAAAGAACTTGGCTACCGTACTCCTATGGAAGCCGCATACAAACCGATTATGGATATGCTTGCCGCAAAATCCGTCTGCGGAACGGTTTCAAATGTTCCCGAGGGAATGGTTCCCGAGAGTGATACTGCAAACCTCGCTATTCTTTCGTATGATCCTAAGGTGTATTCCAAGGGGCGCTCACCTCTTGAGGCTATGAGTATGGGACTTACAATGCAGCCTGACGACACCGCTTACCGCTGCAATGTTGTTACTCTCAGCGACAATGAAGAATACGATCAAAAAATAATTCTTGACCATAGTGCTGATGAAATTTCCACCGCCGAGGCGGACGAACTTATCAGGGCGCTTGAATCAAATCTCGGTAACGAAAACCGTC
>JAZSKM010000195.1:0-1904 GCA_045534835.1 Eubacteriales bacterium
CCCGAAAACTACGACGATGCGAAGAAATACTACGTAGAAAGCCGCATTGAGATGATGAAGCATCTCACGGGCGTGGTGCACGAATACTATGCCGATGCGCCCGTATTTTACAACGGCGGTGCGGATATGAACCGTACTGAATATCACCCGTATCAGGGACATTTTATTCTCGAAGACCTCCCTACTGCATGGGGTGGATACGACCTTATGCCCATTCGCGCAAAATTCTTTGAAAAATACAGCAAGGACGTATTCGGAATGACCGCAAAATTCCACCACAACTGGGGCGAATTCGGCGGTTTCAAGAACAAAGAAGCTCTCAAGTACGAATGCGCTGATATGCTTAGCGTTGGTGCTTCAATTTACATCGGTGACCACCTCCACCCCTCCGCAGACATTGACGAGAGCACGTATGCTGTTATCGGATACGCCTTCGACTACGTAAAAAAGATAGAAAAATACTGCGAAAATACAAAAGCGCATACCGACATCGCTCTGTGGCTGAGCCACAACGGTGCTTCGGACTTAGGTGCGTCAAAGTTGCTCCAGATTATGCATCTTGAGTATGACGTTATCGAATCCGCCGAGGATATTTCAAAATACGCCTGCGTAATTCTGCCCGACTACGTAAAACTAACCGACAATGACAAAGCGGCGCTCGTGCGCTTTACCACCGAGGGCGGCAAAATCATCGCAAGTTACGACAGTGTTTTTGATGAACTCGGTATACACAAACTTGAGGCTTCAACCTTTGACCAGGACTACATCAAGTGTAACGTTGAGGACTTTGTAACACCTTTTCTCGCATACTCGAGCGCATACAAGACCGAAAGTGACGGCGAGCCGCTTGCAAAAGTATACGAGCCGTATTTCAGCCGCACCTTCAGTCACTACTCAGGTCACAAAAACACGCCTTACTGCACCGAAGCCGCAGAATACCCCGCACTGGTGAGAAACGGCAACGTTCTTTATTTCGCGCACCCCATATTCAAGGCGTACAACAAATCCGGCAACTACGTACTTGAAAAATACGCAGAAAATGCAATCAGCGAATTTTACGACAGAATGATTCAAACCGAGGAGTTCCCTTCTTGCGGACGAATCCGTCTGCGTGAAAGCAAGAACGATAATTTCCTTGCGCTTCATATGCTCTACGCTCCTCCCGTCAACCGCGGTAACGTATGCCTCTTGCCCGATTTTCCGAAACTTCACGACGTAAATGTCAGCATAAAAACCGATAAAAAGATTAAGTCAGCTACCCTCCGTCCGTGCGATACTCCGGTACGCTTTGAGCAAAAGGGCGACCGTGTGGTGCTTCATCTGCCACCGTTCAGCATGCACGCGCTTGTTACACTTGAATTCTGATAATCTTAAAAAATGCTTAGGCACTTTTTTCAGTGCCTAAGCATTTTCTATTAGAAGCAGAAAGTTAATTATTGACTTTTTTGTATTTTCTTGTAGAATGAAAGTATGGGATATTCCCAAATTCGACAAACAAGGAGAATCATTTATGGAATCCAAATTCACAGGCGGCTTACTTGGTCTTATCGGTATCGGCATCTTGCAGAGTCTGCTGATCATTTTCACGCTCGGCTTCGGTGCACCTTGGGCAATATGTATGAAGCAGCGCTGGCTCGCAAAGCACACATATATCGACGGTCACCAGCTGAAATTTAACGGTACCGGCGGTCAACTTATAGGCAACTACATAAAATGGCTCTTGCTCACGTTTATTACCCTTGGTATCTATGGTTTTTGGCTCGGCATTAAAGTACAGCAGTGGGTAACCAAGCATACTCATTTTGCATCATAACTCATTAAAAGGCACCTCTTTTGAGGTGCCTTTTTGCAATGCATAAAAATGCCGATTATTTACAAAAATTGGATATATTAACATTATATGT
>JAZSKM010000159.1:0-8978 GCA_045534835.1 Eubacteriales bacterium
CCCTATCGAGTACGGCGGTCAGCGTACGCCGACTGCGCAGTGGACGGTAACGGGTGCCGGCGGCTATATCCTCGGCGAAAAGGGAAGTGCAAGGATAAGCGACTGTATGATAGGAATTGTGCAGGACAAGGGTATAAACGACCTTACCGATATGGGCGCGGCTATGGCACCTGCGGCGGCGGATACACTTATCAGGTATTTCAAGGAGTCGGGGACAGAGCCCAGCGACTACGACCTTATCATCACGGGCGACCTCGGTGAACACGGCAGTGAGCTTTTTAAGTATATCTGCGAGCAAAACGGATATTATATCGGCAATCACACAGACTGCGGCAAGCTGATATATTCAGAGGAGCAGGATGCACACGCGGGCGGAAGCGGCTGCGGATGTATTGCAAGTGTTTTCGGGGCGCATTTTTTGCCGCATATCGAGAGCGGCAAGCTGAAAAATGTTCTGCTTATGGCGACAGGCGCGCTTATGAACAAGGATATTGTTGGGCAGGGTCAGAACATTCCCAGTATAGCGCACATCGTGCATATCGTGCATACGGAGGATGAAGATGAGTGATATAACTACGTATATTTTTGCATTTCTGGTGGGCGGAGGGTTTTGCATAATCGCACAGATTTTGATTGACAAGACCAAGCTCACTCCTGCGCGTATCCTCGTTTTGTACGTGTCGGCAGGTGTGCTTCTCGGCGCTATCGGCTGGTATGGGCCGATTAAGGAAATTGCAGGCTGCGGCGCGACTCTGCCTCTTGTCGGCTTTGGCGCGAATATTGCCGACGGTGTGAAGAAAGCCGTCAGCGAAGACGGCTTTCTTGGCATATTCAAGGGCGAGTTTACAGCCGCCGCGGCAGGATGCTCGGCGGCGCTCATATTCGGCTATCTCGCCGCACTTATCTTCAAAGGCAAGCCGAAGAGATAAAGAAGTCGACTCGAAAGAGTCGACTTCTTTATCTCTTTATATAAACAAATTCAATACGCCAAGGACAAGGCCGATAATTGCGCCGAGATTTACAACTGCCGAAAGCTCCCTTTTCATAACCGAGAGGGTAAGCTCCTCAAGCTCGCGGGCGTTCATTGCATCAATCTTGCTCTCCACCACCGAGGCAATGTCAAGAAATTCGTTGAACCGCTTGCCTATCGCGCTTATCAGCTTTTCATATGCAACCGTGATAACCGACTCTATCTGCGCCTTGTCGGTGTAGTCCATAACATCGTGCAGAGGGCGGCTTGTGTATTCGTCAAGCTGCTTTATTATCGCACGGTCTATCATATACTTGCCGTTTTCGTCGATATACGCGTTTATCTTCTCGGCAAAGACGGGCATAATCGCGCCGAGTGTGGTTTCGTTTACAAGCAGTGCAACCATACCGAGAGAGCTTTTCTTTTCGAGTATTGCTGCCATTCCTTGCTCGGCGATAATCTTGCCGAGGTCCATATCCTTTGCCGCCGCAAGCATCCTTTCGGAAAGCACGCGTGTTATTTTCCCCTTGGCTTTGCCCCACTGCTCCTCGCTGAGGTAGGTGAGTGCAAGGCTGTTTGCCGTTTGCATATGCTCCTCGGAGCCGTCAAAAGCAAGGTTTAAGTCAAGCGCATCCATTGACACTGCGATAACCTTATCCTTCGTTTTATCCGACAGGAGAAGGTCCTTTAGGTCATCGCCTGTGAAAAGGCGGTGTCCTACCGCATTTCCTACCGCTCTTGCAAGCGCGCCCTTGCGCTTCGGGATTATACCGGGGGTAAAGGGGAGAGTCCATTTTCCGATTTTTATCGGCTTGTACGGGCGAAAAAGCATCTTTACCGCAATATAGTTTGTAATATAGCCTATAAGTGCGCCGAGAAGCGGCCCGAGTGCATACTGTAAAATTCCCATTATTCCACCACGAAAATATACGGATAGATATCCTGACCGCCGTCAATAGTGTAAACCTCTATTTCGGGATGCTTGCCTGCAAGATATTCTGCAAGCTCTGCTCTGTCATTTTCATCCGCATCCTTACCGTAGAAAACGGTCAGCATAAACTTGTCTTCGGTCAGCATCCTGTCAACAAGACCGTGTGCAGCCGCTGCTTTGGTAGGCTCAGAAACCATCATTTCCTTGCCGACAAAGCCTATAAAATCACCCTCGTGTATTGTCACGCCGTTAAGTTCGGCATCGCGTATCGAGGGGGAGATATTACCCGTAGTAACGCTTGCAATAGCCTCGCTAAACTGTGCAATCTGCTCCTCGGGGCTATCGCTTTCGGGATTGAACATAGAAAGCGCGGTGTAGCCTGCGCCAAGGCTCTTGCTCTCGATTACGTGAATCTTTGCCTTTGTGTATATCTCGGCAGCCTGCGCCGCAGCCATAATTATGTTGCCGTTATTCGGAAAAACATAGATGTGGTCGGCGTTCACCTGCTCAAAAGCATCAAGAAAATCCTGAGCCGAGGGGTTCTGTGTCTGTCCGCCGTCAACGATCGCATCAACGCCGAACTCTATAAATGTGTCCTTGATGCCGTCGCCGTTTGCAACTGCAACAAGACCGTAGGTTTTGTGCTCTTTTTTCTCTGCGGCTTTTTTAATTTCCGCATTCTCATTATGCTGTACCGACATATTCTCTATCTTTACAGTGAGAAATTCGCCGTACTTGCGACACTCTGCAAGCACCTTTTCAGGGGTGAGAGTGTGTACGTGTATTTTTACTATATAATCGGTCTGAAAGGCAACGATAGAGTCGCCTATTGTGCCGAGAAAGTCGGAAATTACGGTGTAGTCAAAGCTCTCAAGGTCAACCTTGCTGCTCTGAAGCTGCAAAAGCAGCTCTGTGCAGTAGCCGTAGGTCATAACGCTGTCGGGGCCGAATGCTGTGAGGTCTATCTGCGGTGCCTTTGGCTTTACGCTTTCGGTTATTGTAACCTCTTCGCCGTTAAGCACACGGTAAAAGCCGTCCATAATGTAGAAAAGACCTGCTCCGCCGCTGTCTACCACGCCCGCCTCTTTAAGGACAGAGAGTATTTCGGGAGTGCGCTGGAGAGATGCGTACATCTCTTTAACGAGGTCGGCAAAAAGAGAGCGAATAGTGCTATCCTTTGTTATATTGCTTACAGCATATTCAACAGCTTCGCGCGCAACGGTAAGTATCGTGCCCTCGGTAGGAGTCATAACGGAGCCGTACGCCTGTTCAACGCCGAGTGAAAGCGCACCGCCTACCGCCTTTGCATCCGCCTCGTGATAACTGTCGAGTCCCTTTGCAAAGCCTGCGAAGAACTGCGAGAGAATAACGCCCGAGTTTCCTCTTGCACCGAGAAGCATGCCCTTGGAGAGCTGTCGCATAACTACGGCAAGGTCCTTTGAAGTATTGTTTTCGATAGCGGCAATACCGCTTTCGATAGTCATTGCCATATTATCGCCTGTATCGCCGTCGGGAACAGGGAAGATATTAAGTTCGTTTACCTCTTCAGCCTTTGACTGTAGCTGAGCGGCGCCGCCCTGCGCCATTTTGGCAAGCAGCTCGCCGTCAAGGAAGGTGTCTTTATCCTGATTGTTCACGGTAAAAACCTCCGAAAGATATTTAAGCTTTAGAAAAAGCTGTCTGAAAACAAATATAATAAAACCGTTTCAAAGACGGACATGTGCCGGCTTTGAAACTCCTTAAAGGGCACGAGTGGTGAACGAGTCGCGAGACTTGTGCCCTCAACCAGTCTAAAATCCTTGGATTTTAGACTGAATCATTTGTGGATACCTACGAAGAAGAGTGCGATGGTACCGGGGCCTGAGTGAGCGCCGATAGATGCGCCGACATCGGTGATAATGCCTGCCTTTTTGCCGCTTTTTTCTTCTATCATCTTAGCAAGAAGCTCTGCATCCTCAATGCAGTCACCGTGGGAGATGAAGTATATACCGTCCTCGGTATCCTTGCCAAGCTCAAAATATTTGCTTGCAAGAGCCGCTATCGAGGCTCTTCTGCCGCGAACCTTAGATACGCTTATAAGCTTACCCGCCTCGTCCATATGGAGTATAGGCTTTATACCGAGAGCATTGCCCACAAAAGCGGTGGTGGGGCTTATTCTGCCGCCGCGCTTTAAGTAAACGAGGTCGTCTACGGTAAACCAGATGCTGAGCTGAGGGTGAATTTCGGAGGCATACTTTGCCGCCTCTTCAACGGTTGCTCCCGCATTTTTCTTTTGAACGGTGAGGTAAACCACAAGACCCTCGCCCGCAGATGCGGCAAGCGTGTCAACTGCGAAAATTTTGCGCTCGGGATACTTTTCTCTCATAGCCTCAGCCGCAAGACGTCCTGCGTTATAGGTGTTGCTGAGACCTGAGGAAAAGCCGATATAAAGTACATCCTTGCCCGAAGAGAGTATAGAGTCAAACTTTTCTGAGAAAACCTCGGTATTTACTGCGGCAGTTTTTGCAATCTTGCCGCTTCTCATCTCTGCATAAAATTCTTTTGCGGGCAAAGTAAGGTTAGTATATTCGGTGTCAGAATCCGTAAATCTGAAGGTGAGGGCACAAACCTCCACGCCCCACGTATCAAGAATCTCTTTTGAAATGTCGCAACCGGTATCGGTAACGATAACGTATTCGCTCATATTGTTTCTCCTTAAATTAAATCAGGATGATAAGAATAACACATCATCACATTATAACATATATTTCTTAATATTTCAATAGCAACGGGAGACAGGTCACTTTTTGCATCCCGAATAGCCGACAAGCAGTCCGCCTCGCTCCGCATAAAAGCTGCACAGTCCGCGTGTCGGGAAGATGTCAACCCTTGCCTTCGGGAACGCCGCCTTGATAGCATCGCTGAGTTTTTTTGCGACTTCTGCGTTCTCGCAGTGGTGGATGCGTGCCAGAATACCGTCAAAGCCGGTTTTCTTCATATTCTCAACTATCTGCGTTATTGTCTTTGCCGCACCGCGAACCTTTTCGGTTATCTCAAGCGTACCCTCGTTTGAAGCCTTGCCCACAATTCGAATACCGAGTGCGCCTGCCACCTTTGCAACAAGCGGGTTTACTCTGCCGTTGTTTGCAAGGTTATGAAGCGACTCAAGTGCGAAAATAAGATGTGTGCGGCTCTTGAATTCGTTGATTTTCTCAACGATTTCGTCAAACGGAAGTTTTTCTTTGATAAGCTGGCGGATTTTTTCGATAATCAATGCGCTCTCGGGACCTGTGGAGAGGGTGTCAACAACGTGTACCTTGCGGTCAGGGTGCGCATCCATATACTCGTTTGCGGCATTGCGTGCCGAGTTGTAGCTGCCCGAAAGGTTAGAGGTAATAGTAACGCAGAAAATGTTTTCCGCATCCTCAAAAGCCTCGGTCCACTGACCTACACTCGGGCAGGAAGTCGAACTTTTACCCTTGAATTCTTCAAGGTAGGCAAGCATTTCGCTTGTGTTAAGACTGTCGTCGTCGATAAACTCTTTTTCCGCAGTTCTTATCGTCAGCGGGACAGAGCAAAAGGGGACTTCGTCTATACTATATACGTCAGAAGATGAATCTGTGATTATCTTATAGGTCATTATACATAATTCTCCTATCATATTATGTTGGTAACTGCGCCGACAGTCCATATGTTTATTATACCATTTTTTTA
Organism: Eubacteriales bacterium; assembly: GCA_045534835.1. Lineage (GTDB taxonomy): Bacteria > Bacillota > Clostridia > Oscillospirales > CAG-272 > UMGS902. Next base: position 5,595 of record JAZSKM010000159.1, read on the forward strand.
AAGTTCAGTCAAGGAAAGGAATCTTTAATAAAAATTCCTCTACGCCGCAACTTGGGAATTATACTACTGTTTTAGATGTATAACCGAGCTAAGATTTTTTACTATAAATGTTACTAATAAAACTTTTCGTTTTTGAATAAGAGATTTCTTCTTCTTTTAGCATATGCGTTTTTCTCCAAGGCTCAGATACCAGAAGACGTCCTGATTTAGCATTAAAATTCATAGACCAATTTCTGTGATCTTGTTTATGTCCTGAAGAAAAATCCAGTTCTTCCAGATAATAACCGTATGTTCCTTTTACTATTATTTTTCTTTGAGAATCGGTTTTCGACAATCCAAAGTCATAACGTGTCTTAAATATCAAATATGCTTTTTCCTGTTTTGGATTTGCGGCCACATAATCATTATGCAGAATATTAATCGCAGCTACAGCATTATTCGAAGTTTTCTCTTTTTGCACCTTGATATTAATCATTACAAAAACTCCGTCATATATTGTGAAGCAATCATAACTGGAGCCGATTGTTGAGCGACCGCTTATTCTTTGAATTTTAATATCACTTATTCCGTCGTGACTGCCTGTATATGTTTCGAGTTTAGAAACGATGAATTCTTCCATAACGAATCCGGTCGCAGTTGATGTTTCAATACAATTATTCGGATTTGTCAGCAAGTTATATTCTTCTAATCTAAGCAGCAGTTCATTCCCGTATACCTTAAAAATTTCGTAAAGGTATTTTTCTATTTTTGTTTTTACAAACTTTAACTTCTCATAGTATTTATTCATTGTTATCCCTCTTTTTTTCATAAGCTTTCGATACAGCTATTCCTATTGCTTTTCCCAAAAGGCAGGGGACAGCATTACCGATTTGAACCAACTGCCATTTTTTTGAACCTTGAAAAATAAAATCATCAGGGAAAGATTGAAGAGCCGCTAACTCTCTTGGTGTAAGTACACGCGGTAGCTTTGGATGAATATTTACTCCTCCGTGATTTTCTTTTACTGTACACGACGGCTTATCCCAAGGAGATTTTTTCCACGCATCGGAATAGTTACCATATAAGCTTTGTCCTTCCGGAAGCTGTTTGATTAAACCTATCATTTTCTCGGAATGCCGAGTAAAAATATGGTTAATTTGTTTGTTCTCCGGAACTGCCATAAATCGTTTAATTCCTTCGCCCAACGTAACGTAGTTATCCGGAGAATATATTGGTTTGGGATGATAATTTTTTAATCCGTGCCTGTTTCCTATAAAGATTACTCTTTTTCTGATTTGCGGAACTCCATAGTCAGCACTGTTTAGCACGGTTACGTTGATATCGTAACCAGCCGCTTTATAATCGCTGATTATTTTTGCCTCTACCTTTCCGTCAAGCATAGAACGGAGACCCTCGACATTTTCCATTACTACAAAATCAGGCTGTATATTCTTAACTATTTCAAGCATTTCGAGATAAAGACTGTTTCTGGGGTCGGTTACAACTCTATGACCTGCCATACTAAAGCCTTGGCAGGGGAATCCCCCGACTATTAAATGTATATGTTTATTGCCTATTGAATCATATAACGATTTCTTCGCGCTCTCTTCACGTATATCACGGGCTTCAACATTCTCATTGAAGCATTTTTTGTCAATAAAGTTGTGTTTGTATGTAGCAACTGCTTCAGGCATTATTTCCACACTTCCCACAGGCGTGAATCCTGCCATTGCTAATCCACAACTAAGCCCTCCTGCTCCGGCAAACAAATCTATAAAGTTATAACCGGTCCTGTACTCTCTATTGGACCATCCGTCGAAAACCCATTTGTCGGAGATGTCTATCCAATTTACTTCGTCGCCTGTTTCTTTTATAATTGTTTCGTTAAACATATTCTCTTTTTCGGGGTCAATATCGGAAATTAACCATTTTGCATAAGCATCTTTTGTTATACGGTATCTACTGCCGATTTTATCGGCTTTTAATTTTCCGGCAGCTACATGTCTGCGAATGGTTTTTTGACTTTGCTTAGACATTTTCGCCACTTCGGCAATAGAATAGAATTCCATATTCCAACCCCCTAAAACGACTTATGTGTCCATTGTACATGTTTATTGTCCAATTGTCAAGGCTTGCAATAAATTTATGCATATTGCTACGCTTATTACAACGCTATGTTGTAGAAAATTAAGTTATAGGAAGAATATTGACAGCGTTTTTTTGAAATGTTATGATATATTACGGAGTTTTTGAAAAGGAGATTTCGTATGAGCAAGTATGATGCGGTATTGTTTGACCTTGACGGCACACTTTTGCCGATGGATTATGACAGTTTTTTAAAGGGGTATCTCGGACTCCTTTCAAAGGAGGTCGCCCACCTCGGCTACGAGGCGAAAGCGCTTGTAGGCGCAATGTGGCAGGGCGTTGCGGCAATGACGAAAAACGACGGCACAAAGACAAACTGCGATGCTTTCTGGCAGAGCTTTGCAGGTGTATTCGGCGAAAAGGTTTATAAGGACATCCCCGCCTTTGATGCGTTTTATAAAAATGAGTTTCACAAGGCGCGCGCCTTTACTACGGGAAATCCCTTGGCAAAGGAGGCGCTCCGCCTTGCAAGAAAAGCAGGCGAAAAGGTCGTGCTTGCCACAAGCCCGATTTTCCCCACCGAGGCTGTCGAGTCGCGGCTTAGCTGGATAGGTCTTGGCTATAGCGACTTCGATTTTGTCACAGACTATTCAAACTCGGGATACTGCAAGCCAAATCCGAAGTATTATATTGACATTGCAGAAAAAATCGGCGTTGACCCAGAAAGATGCCTTATGGTAGGCAACAATACAGAAGAAGACATTGTCCCCGCGGCGAGTGTGGGTATGGACACATATCTTATCACAGACTGTCTTATCTGCGAAAAGGAAATGCCGGAGTGCAAAAACGGCTCTTTCTCGGATTTTATCAAATTTATTGACAAAGTTTGATATAAATATTATAATTATGACAGATTTTTTAAAATCTCGAAAGGAATTATAATTATGGGTAAGTTTTCACAGGATTTTAAAGCGTTTATTTCTAAGGGCAATGTTGTGGATATGGCAGTCGGCGTAGTAGTCGGCGGTGCATTCAACAAAATAGTTACTTCTCTTGTAAACGACATCATTATGCCTCTTGTCGATCTGCTTGTAGGCGGTCTCAACGTTAAGGACTAGAAATGGGTTATAAGAGCGGCAGAGCTTGCTGAAGACGGTAGCGTCACGGTTGCTGAGTATGCACTTCTTTACGGTAACTTTATTCAGAACGTTATCGACTTCCTTATCGTTGCATTTACTATCTTCGTTGTGCTTCGTGTGTTCACAAAGCTCCAGAAGAAAAAGGAAGAAGAAGCAGAGTAATAAAAAAGAGCCGAAAGGC
>JAZSKM010000049.1:0-4382 GCA_045534835.1 Eubacteriales bacterium
TTTCAAGTATGTATTTAAGCACCTCAAGCTCGCTCGGCACAGAAACAAGCGGCAGACCGCCCTTCTTAGCCGCAAGCTCAATAACCGTCGATGCATAGCGTGCGGCGCGTATGCTCTTGCCGCTCTTGAGATTTTCGATTATCATTGCAGGCACCTGCAGGTCACAGTAGCGCGTGTCCGCGCACTCGACATAGGGTATGTAGTATGAGAAATTACCCTTGTAGGCAAAGGCGCCGCCAACACCGTATTTAAATACGTATGTTTTTGCGCGTACTGTTTTGTGAAGCTCTACCGCACAGCGGAGATTGCTGTTGGCATCGCGCGGAGAAATACCCGTAAAGTTCTCCGTAGCTTCAGGCGAGAGCGCAAGCAGGTCGATAACGCCCAAAGCTTCAAGCGGAAAGTCGCTCGGTATCCTCTGCCCGTCAAAAAACGCAGGAACATTCTTCTCGCGCGAGAGCTCTGCCGCGCGTACCGCCGCATCCACGGGAATGTCAAGGCTGATATAAACCGCATCGGGGAGAGTGGTAAATGCCTCCTCAACGAGATCCGCATCAATAGCGCCGATAAGAGCCGTGCTCCTGTATGTGCGGCGACTGCCGTATTCGTCCTCGCAAAGCAGGTCAATAGCAGTCTTTTCGCCCTTTACGGTTTTTATAAATCTGGTGTCCATACCCATATCGTTAAAGAAAGCGACAAGCCCCTTGCCGTATTCGTCGTTGCCGACAGCACTGCAAAGAATAGCCTCGCCGCCAAGGCGGGATATTGCAACCGCTCCGATGGCAACCGCTCCGCCGGGCGTCAGGTCATAGCCGATAGGCGAAACCACCTCTCTGTTGTCCAAGGCAAGCTCACTCACCTGCATAGAAAGCTCGGTGCAGACACCGCCAATCAACAAAACTCTCTTTTTCACTGTATTTCCTCCGATTCGGCACAGGGGGTGCCGCGCAGATATACCTATTCAAAATAATTATACTACAATATTATCCCAAAATCAAGGACTCAAAATTATTCAAAAACTTTTTTGAAAATTTTGTTGCAATTCAGACGTTTTGTGATATACTATACTTGTAATAGTATTTTTCTTGAACAAAGGAGTGAAATATATGCTTTATATCGGCAAAAAACCCGAAAAGCCTAATGTAGGCAAAATTATCGTTGCTGTTTCGGCGGCAATCGCAGGTGTTGCAGCTCTTGCAATCGTTGCATATAAACTGTATCAGAAGTTTGCCCCTGCTTGCATCGACTGTGAGTGTGAGGATTTTCTTGACGACGACTGCTTTGACGAGGATTTTCCCGAGGATTATGTTGAGGTAGAGTGTGAAGGCTCTCCCGATGCAGACGAGCAGTTCTCCGTATAATCATTTTAACTAAAGATAAAAGACCTTGCATTTTGCAAGGTCTTTTTGTTTTCGGTAAACCGTAGGGCAGTGTTTTTCGAATTAGGTCAATTTCACCCTTTTTTGTAGTTTTCTATGTGATACAATTTCTGTAAACAACAAAAAGGAGCAGAATATGACAGTTGAACAAAAGCTTCAAGCCTTTTGCAAAAATGTAAAAGCGATACGTAAAAACAACAACCTTACTCAACGGCAATCAGCCGAAATTTGCGGTGTGAGCGTTTCGGTTATACAAAAACTTGAGCACGGGATAATTCCGTCACGAGCTTCACTTAAAGTAATGATATCTGTCAGCCGCCATTTCGGGTGTACTGTAGAAAGTTTACTTGTTCCGTTTGAATAAAACCGCACAGCCTTCCCCGCTGGCATTTGCTAATCTCTTTTTACGTTATTTTATCATTGACATACAATTTTCTCGGTGCTATAATATTTTAGATGTAAAAAAATATTTTATAACAAAGGATTTTTAAAGTCATGAAATGGACATCACTGAATGATTTAAGAGAAAAATATCTTTCCTTTTTTGAGTCCAAGGGACATCTTCGCCTACCGAGCTTTCCGCTCGTTCCGCAGGGCGACAAGTCACTGCTTCTTATAAACTCTGGTATGGCACCGATGAAGAAATACTTCACCGGCGAGGTGATTCCGCCGAGAAACCGCGTTACCACCTGCCAGAAATGTATCCGCACCCCCGACCTTGAAAGCGTTGGTAAAACTGCGCGCCACGGCACCTACTTTGAGATGCTCGGCAACTTCTCTTTCGGCGATTACTTCAAGGAGGAGGCTATTCCGTGGGCTTGGGAGTTCCTCACCGAGTGGCTCGAAATCCCCGCAGAGCTTCTCTACCCCTCTATCTACGAGCAGGACGAGGAAGCGTTTGAAATCTGGAACAAGAAAATGGGCGTTCCCGCCGAAAAGATTATCCGCCTAGGCAAGGCAGACAACTTCTGGGAGCACGGCAGCGGTCCCTGCGGCCCCTGCCCCGAAATTTACTTTGACCGCGGACTGAAGTACGGCTGCGGCAGCCCCGACTGTAAGCCCGGTTGCGGGTGCGGCAGATTTATGGAAATCTGGAACAACGTATTTTCTCAGTTCAACAATGACGGAAACGGCAACTATACCGAGCTTGCACAGAAGAATATCGATACAGGTATGGGACTTGAGCGCCTCGCCTGCGTAATGCAGGGCGTTGACAACCTTTTCGAGGTTGACACCGTTCGCAAGATACTCGACACCGTTTGCTCCATTGCAGGCAAGACATACGGCAGTGACAAGGCAAACGACATTTCCATCCGTATCATCACCGACCATATCAGAAGCGCTACATTTATGATTTGCGACGGCGTAAACCCCTCCAACGAGGGACGCGGATATGTTCTTCGCAGAATCCTCCGCCGTGCGGCAAGAAATGCAAAGCTCCTCGGTATCAATCACACCTTCCTCAGCGACCTTTGCGACGTAGTAATCGAGCTTAACGTGGGCGCATACCCCGAGCTTGCAGAAAAGCGCGACTTTATCAAGAAGGTTATCGCTATTGAGGAAGAACGCTTCAACACCACTATTGATGCAGGTCTTGCTATTCTCAACGACCTTATTGCTAAGGCCGGGGCAGAGAATAAGACCGTGCTTGACGGTGCCGACGTGTTCAAGCTTTACGACACCTACGGCTTTCCAATCGACCTCACGCGCGAAATCGCAGAGGAAAAAGGACTTTCTATCGACGAGGACAAATACAAAGTCGAGATGGAAGCGCAGCGCAAGCTCGCAAGAGAAAACCGTAAGGACATCGGCGGCTGGAGCGAATCCTCCAAGACTCTGCTCTCCTCTCTTGCAAAGACCGAGTTCACAGGCTACGACGAAGACCTTAGCGAAGCAGCCGTTCTTGCAATTATCGACGGCGAGAATATGCTAAGCAGCGTAAACGAGGGCGACTGCACTGTTGTGCTTGACAGGACTCCTTTCTACGGAGAGGGCGGCGGTCAGGTAGGCGACACGGGTACGCTTTCAAACGGAAATGCTACTCTCACCGTTCTCGACACCAAGAAGAGCGACGGTGTATATATTCACATCTGCCATATCGAAAACGGCACTCTCAAGGTAGGCGACAAGGTTACCGCCACTATTGATGCGGTACGCCGCGCGGCAATCCGCCGTAATCACTCCGCAGCTCACCTGCTTCAGGGCGCACTCCGAAAGGTACTCGGCAACCACGTTGAGCAGGCAGGCTCGTATGTAAACGAAACCGAATGCCGCTTTGACTTCTCTCACTTTGCAGCAATGACCAAGGATGAGATAGAAAAGGTTGAAGAGCTTGTAAACGCAGCTATCCTTGACGGAAGCGAAGTTGTAACCAAGGTTACCGATGCCGAAACCGCAAAGAAAGAGGGCGCAATGGCACTCTTTGGCGAAAAGTACGGCGACAAGGTTCGTATGGTGAAGATGGGCGAGTATTCCACCGAGCTTTGCGGCGGTACTCACGTTTCCAACACTGCAAAGGTTGGTCTTTTCAAGATAGTTTCCGAGTCCTCTGTTGCAGCAGGCGTTCGCCGTGTAACAGGCACTACAGGTCTTGGCGTGCTGACACTGCTTAAGGACAGCGAAGCACTTGCTATTAAGACAGCTCAGGAGCTCAAGAGTGCAAACGTAGGCGACAATCCTGCAAGAGCCGCGGCTCTCCAGAGTGAAATCAAGAATCTTAAGAAAGAGCTTGATGCGGCTAACGCAAAGCTCTCGCAAAACGCACTTGCAAACCTTGAAAGTATAGCTGTAGGCGGCGCAGAGCTTTTCACCGCCAAGATAGACGGCGGCGCTCAGGCGGCTCGCTCTATGTGCGATGAAATCAAGGCAAAGAATGCAAAGGCCGTTGCGGTAATCGCGGCTGTTGACGGCGGCAAGCTCCAGTTTGCGGCCTCGGCAGGTGCAGAGGCTGTTAAGCTCGGTGCACACGCAGGCAAGCTTGTCGGTGCCGTTGCGGCAGTTACA
>JAZSKM010000188.1:0-8750 GCA_045534835.1 Eubacteriales bacterium
GGTTTTGAGCCTAAGCACGAACAGCGCGAGTTTGCAAGGCTTAATGTAACCTATACAGTTATGAGTACGCGTTATCTCCGTCAGCTTGTGGAAACCTCTTTGGTTGACGGCTGGGATGATCCGAGAATGCCTACGATTTGCGGACTTCGTCGCCGCGGATATACCGCTGCATCAATTTTTGATTTTGTTGAACGCGCAGGTGTTGCCAAAGCGTATAGCCTTGTTGATATTGAGCTTCTTGAGCATTGTATTCGTGAGGAGCTTAATATGACCGCTGCACGCCGTGTTGCAATTCTTGATCCTATAAAGGTCGTTGTTACCAATTATCCCGAGGATAAAGAAGAGTTCTTTGAACTCCCCAATAACCCAAACGACGAGAAAGCAGGTAAGCGCAAAGTGCCGTTTACAAGGGAGCTTTATATTGACAGAAGCGATTTTGAAGAGGTACCGCCTCCCAAGTTCTTCCGTATGAAGCCTGACGGCGAGGTTCGTCTTATGGGGGCATATATTGTTAAGTGCTGCGAAGTTGTTAAAAACGAAGACGGCACAATAAAAGAACTGCACTGTACCGCAGACCTTGAAACCGGTGCTAATATGCCTGCGGACGGCAGAAAAATAAAGGGAACTATCCATTGGCTTTCTGCAGATAATTGTGACGATGTCGATGTTATGCTTTATGACAGACTGTTCACTATTGAGAATGTCGCTGATATCCCTGAGGACAAGACCTATAACGACTATCTCAATCCCGATTCTTTGAAGAAACTTGTCGGCTGTAAGGTTGAAAAAGCGCTTTCGGCAGCAGATCCCGGTGACAAATTTCAGTTTGTACGTACAGGATACTTTGTAAAGGATACAAAGTATCAAAACACCTTTAACCGAATCGTCGGTCTTAAAGACAGTTATCCTAAAAAGTAAAATTTATATAATTTAAGGAGAATTTTTATGAAAAAGCTTTCTGTTTTACTTGCATTTATAGTGCTTGTTTGTTCGCTTTCCCTTTCTGTTTTTGCAGAAGGTGAAACCCTTGCAACCATTACTGGCGCTACCGCTAACGCCGGCGAGGAGATCACATTGACAGTATCTGTGAAGAACTCTCCCGCTATTGCAGGTGCACAGTTCTTTATTGGATATGACTCAAATGTTATGTCATTTGTTTCTGCTACTGCATTAGATAGCAGTTTCACAACAACATTTTCTGAAGTAGAAGGCGCAAATCCTGTAAAAATTACTATGGTAAATTTCGGTCTCGTTGAGAAGTCCGGTGATATAACAGTTGCCACAGTGAATTTTAAGCTTGCGAATGACGTAAAAGCAGGCAATTACACTGTCACACTTTCTGTACCTGAGGCTTATAATGCTAAAATCACTCCCATAAGAATTCCTGCCGAAAATGCTGTCATTTCAGTTGGTACTTCGGATCACGAACACACTTTTGCGGAAGAAAAAGGAACAAAGACTGTAAGCGCGCCTGAGTACACAATTTACACTTGCGAATGTGGTCATTCATTCACCGGCAACTATCCCTTTATAGCTACAGAGGTTAAGATGACTATTAATTCGCTTGTCGCTTATATAAACGGTGAGGAAAGAACTCTTGATGCAGCTCCGATTATCCGCAACAGCCGTACAATGCTACCTGTTCGTTTTCTCGCAAACTCACTCGGAATCAGTGATGATTGCATCAAATGGGATGATGCGACCAAAACAGCAACACTTCAGTCCGAGGAGACAACTATCGTTATCACTATAGGTGCACCTGCTATGACCGTGAATGAAAAAAAGGTGGCGCTTGATTCTCCTGCACTTATTGAAAATAGCCGTACTTATCTGCCGCTTCGCGCTATTGCAAATGCACTTGGCGTTTCGGATAATAATATTTCCTGGGACGATACAACCAAAACTGCCACTCTCATTAAATAATAATTGTATACAACACCACGGTGATAGTTTTACCGTGGTGTTGTTATTGTTTTTAATTCTTTTTCATAGAATATAGAACAAAATCAGGAGAAGTGTTATATGAAAAAGAATTACTCGCTCTACACATTAAAAATACTTGTTATATGTATGCTATTTACCTTATGCGTAATTGCGATTTCTGCATTGTTTTCGTTTGCCGGATCCGAAAAAAATGACTTAAAAAGTGTAGCTGCAACATCATCGGTGCAGGTGGTAATCGATGCAGGACACGGCGGAAGAGATGGAGGAGCTTCATCTGAAAGCGGCATTATGGAAAAAGAGCTTAATATTGCACTCTCACAGGTACTAAGTGATTACTTATCTGCTTGCGGAGTGGAAAGCGTAATGACACGCAGAGAGGATTCGCTTGTGTGTGACGAGGATGATCCGTCTCTTAAAGGCAAACTGAAAATGACAGACTTAAAGAACCGACTTGCAATAGCTGAAGACCATAGCGAAGCGGTTTTTATCAGCATACATATGAACAAATTTCCGATTGAAAAGTATAGCGGACTACAGGTTTACTACTCTCCAAACAATGAAAAAAGCGTGACATTTGCGCAGCGTGTTGAAGAGAATGTAAAAACTTTGCTTCAGAATGGAAATAACAGAAAAAGCAAGGCGGCGGGGAGCAATATTTACATTTTAGACAGAATTACTTTGCCAGCCGTTTTAATTGAGTGCGGTTTTTTATCTAACAATGAAGAGGCAAGACTCCTGTCGACAAAAGAGTACAGAGGAAAACTTGCACTTATATTCGGAGAAAGTATTTTTCAAACTCTTGCGAATAATTGATATAAATGCTTGAAAAAAGCGATAATAAATGATATAATTACCTTTAATGAGATTTTGCTCGAAAGGAATGGACTATAAATGAACAATAAGGGCAGATTTTATATAACAACAGCTATTGCTTACAGCTCAAGAAAACCTCATTTTGGCAACACTTATGAGGTTATTATGACAGATGCGATTGCAAGATTTAAGCGTCAGGTCGGCTATGATGTTTTCTTTTTGACAGGTACAGATGAACACGGTCAGAAGATCGAAAACTATGCCAAGGAGGCAGGAATCTCCCCACAGGAGTATGTTGATAATGTTTCCTCCGAAATTCGCAAGATATGGGATCTGATGGGTTCGAGCTACGATAAGTTTATCCGCACTACAGATGATTATCACGTGCGCTCTGTACAACACATTTTTAAAAAGCTTTATGACAAGGGTGACATATACAAGGGCCACTATGAGGGATGGTATTGTACTCCTTGCGAATCCTTCTTTACCGAAACACAGGTGACCGACTGCAAATGTCCTGACTGTGGCGCGACTGTTACAAAAGCAAAGGAAGAAGCTTACTTCTTCAAGATGAGCAACTATGCTAACAGACTCATTAAGCATATAGAAGATAATCCTGAGTTTATAGAACCCGAATCACGTAAAAAGGAAATGGTAAATAACTTCCTTAAAGCAGGTCTTCAGGACCTTTGTGTATCACGTTCTTCTTTTACTTGGGGTGTGCCGATTACTTTTGATGAAAAGCACGTTACCTATGTGTGGATTGATGCACTGTCTAACTATATAACCGCTCTTGGATACGATCCGGATAATGCCGAGCAGCCCGAGCTGTTTAACAAGTTCTGGCCTGCCGATGTTCATATTATCGGCAAGGATATTCTGCGTTTCCATACAATTTATTGGCCTATTATCCTCATGGCACTTGATGTTCCGCTCCCTAAAAAGGTTTTCGGACATCCGTGGTTCAACTTTGGCGCTGACAAAATGTCAAAGTCGAAAGGCAATGTAATTTATGCTGACGAGCTTGCTGAAATTTTCGGCGTTGACGGTGTTCGTTATTACGCGCTTGCAGAGATGCCGTATGCATCTGACGGAAGCATAACATACGAGAACATTATCAACCGCTACAATACCGACCTTGCAAATAATCTTGGCAACCTTGTTAACCGTACTATTGCAATGACTAAGAAGTATTTTGACGGTATTGTTCCTGCACCTGCCGCTATGGAAGATGTTGACAATGAGTTGATTTCGGAAGTCGCAAACGCGAAAAAACTTTCGTATGAGTATATGGATAACTATCATATTGCTGATGCGCTTGAGTCCATTTTTGCTATGCTTCGTCGCGCTAACAAGTACATTGATGAAACGACTCCTTGGACTCTCGCGAAGAGCGAAGAAACAAAGAAACGCCTTGGCACTGTTATGTACAATCTTCTTGAAACTATCAGAACTGCTGCTGTTCTTCTCACTCCGTATATTCCTTCAACTGCCGAGAAGATTTTTGAGCAGCTTGGCACCGACAAGCGTAATTATGACAGCATTGAAACCTTTGGTGCTCTTGAGAGCGGAAAGACTGTCGGCGAAGCCGCAGTTCTCTTTGCAAGACTTGATGAAGAGAAGATAATTGCCGATGTTGAGGCTAAGAGAGCGGCTGCCGAGGCTGCCGCAAAGCCTGTTGAGAAGCCTGAGGGCGTTGCTCAGATAGGTATTGATACGTTTATGGGTGTTGAACTTCGTACAGCGCAGGTCGTTGCCTGTGAGAAAGTACCGAAGGCTAAGAAGCTTCTTAAGCTTCAGCTTGACCTTGGATATGAAAAGCGTCAGGTGGTTTCGGGTATTGCAAAATTTTATTTACCCGAAGAACTTGTTGGCAAAAAGGTTATCGTAGTTGCTAATCTTGCTCCTGCAAAGCTCTGCGGCGAAGAGAGTTTTGGTATGATTCTTGCTTCGGGCGAAGAGCAGGTAAGAGTTGTTTTCCTTGATCCTGAAACTCCTCTTGGAGAGCGTGTAAGATAATGTTTTTTGACTCACACGCGCATTACTATGACCGCAGATTTTGCAAAGAGTTTGACGGCGGTGCCGATGCACTTCTTAAAGGCTTGTTTGACAGTAACATTTGCGGAATAATTGATGTCGGCGATAATATCAAAAATTCAAAAAAATGTATTGCGCAGGCGGCAAAATACGGCAAAATGTATGTTGCCGCCGGCATACATCCGAGTTGTGCAGGAGAAGAAGGAGATATAAATTCTTCCCGAGTAGCTTTGTGTGACCTTCTCGATGATGCCGAAAATAATAAGATTGTTGCGCTCGGTGAAATAGGCTTTGACTATCATTACGATGATACTGATAAGGAAACCCAGCGCGAATTTTTCGATATGCAGATGCGTGTTGCCGAAATGTACGGCCTTCCTGTAATTATTCACGACCGCGAGGCACACGGTGACTGTATGGATATGGTTATAAAATATCCGAATGTTCACGGAGTTTTTCATAGCTACAGCGGAAGTGCGGAAATGGCGATGGAGCTTATCCGCCGCGGCTGGATCATATCTTTTTCGGGAGTTGTAACCTTTAAAAACGCTGAAAGAGTGCGCGCCGTTGCTGAGAAAGTGCCAATGGATAAACTGCTTATTGAAACAGATGCTCCTTATCTTGCACCGCATCCTCACAGAGGCGAGTGCAACCACTCAGGACTGCTTGAATTTACTGCACAAACCATTGCAGATGTTCACGGAATCACAGTAGAAGAGGTCGCAAAAATAACCGCTGAAAATGCGTCTGGATTTTTTGGAATTAAGTTATGAAAAAAATGACTATTACCTACGAGGTAGGTACAGCTTTATATGTTAATATAACCAACCGTTGCTCTAACCGCTGTGATTTTTGCATTCGAAACAACGGCGACGGTGCATACGGCTCAGATCCCCTTTGGCTTGAAAGAGAGCCGACTCGCGAGGAGATTTTTAATGCAATTTTTAATGCAAATCCCGAGAACTATTCCGAGCTTGTTTTTTGCGGATACGGCGAGCCAACCGAGCGCCTCTTTGACCTCGTGTGGGTTGCAGGGAAGGTGAAAGAAACTTTTTCGGTGAAAATCCGCGTAAATACCAACGGTCAATCCTCGCTGGTTCATTCACGGGATACGGCGCCTATGTACGGTGGTGTCATTGATACTGTGTCGATCAGCTTGAACGCGCCAAATGCAAAGGAGTATGACCGTATATGTCATTCGAGGTTTGGAGAAGCGGCATTTGACGGTCTTATTGACTTCGCTTCAAGGGTTAAGCACTATGTTCCCGAAACAATACTTACCGTTGTAGACGTCGCACTTTCGTATGAAGAAATTGAAGAATGTATGGCTATTGCAAGAAGCATTGATGTACCGCTCCGTGTGCGAAAATATATTGGTAAAGACTAACAAAAAAGGCGGAATAAAAATCCGCCTTTTTTCTATCAATTTTATTGACACCATCTTACTTTTTGTGCTATAATAACTCTGTTAGATTTTTTGACATTTTGGCGTTGATTTTGAGGAGAGTATAATGACAAAGTTCGTTAAGGCAAAGCTGCTTGGTATGGAGAAGTTCCCGAAGCTTAAGGACTCCGCCGCGGCATTTTTGTCCCTTGACGCGGTTTTTGCCGATTGTTCTCCCCGTTTTGCTGTTTTTCCCGGCTTTTGCGATGTGCACGTGCATTTTCGCGAGCCGGGTTTTTCTTATAAAGAAACGATTGCAACCGGCTCCTTGGCGGCGGCGCGCGGCGGATATACCGCTGTTTGTACTATGCCTAATCTTAGCCCCGTTCCCGACAGTAAAGAAAACTTAAAGATTCAAACAGACATTATAGAGCGTGATGCGGTAATCCACGTTTATCCTTACGGCTCGATAACCGTCGGTCAGGCGGGAGAGCAGCTTTCGGATATGGAGGCAATGGCAGATAGAGCAATTGCGTTTTCGGATGATGGCAGGGGCGTGCAGAGTGAAGAAATGATGCGTAATGCAATGCTAAAGGCTAAGGAACTTGGCAAAATCATTGTTGCTCACTGCGAAGTAAACTCATTGTTAAGGGGCGGATATATACACGATGGTGTGTATGCTGCAAAGCATTCTCACAAGGGAATCTGCAGTGCAAGTGAATATGAACAGATTGCAAGAGATTTAAAACTTGTGGAAGAAACCGGCTGTGCATATCACGTGTGTCATATATCGGCTAAAGAAAGTGTCGAGCTTATCAGAAGTGCCAAGGCACGTGGTGTAAACGTAACCTGCGAGACCGCACCGCACTATCTGGTTATGGATGAGAACGACCTTATGGAGCACGGACGTTTCAAGATGAATCCTCCGCTTCGCGGAAAGGATGACAGGGAAGCGTTGATTGAGGGTTTGTGTGACGGTACTATAGATATGATTGCTACCGACCACGCTCCGCATTCCGCAGAGGAAAAGTCAAAGGGACTTGCAGGAAGCTCGTTTGGCATAGTCGGTATTGAAACTGCGTTTTCCGTGCTTTACACAAAGCTTGTGAAAACGGGAATAATTACACTTGAAAAACTCGCCGAGGTTCTGTGCGAGAATCCGAGAAAGCGATTTGGAATTCCGCTTGGCGAAGACTTTACGGTATTTGACCTTGATGCAGAATATACCGTAGATCCAAGTGAGTTTTTGTCCAAAGGAAAGAGCACGCCTTTTGACGGTGAAAAACTATTTGGCAAATGCGTACTTACGGTTTGCGGCGGAAAAGCCGTTTATAAAGTTTGATTATAATTCAGCATAGATATTTTGGAGGCAAAAAAATGGCTAAGAGAACAGACATAAAGAAAATTCTGATTATCGGTTCCGGTCCTATCGTTATCGGACAGGCTGCAGAATTTGACTACGCCGGAACGCAGGCTTGTCTTGCGCTTAAAGAAGAGGGATATGAGGTTGTTTTGTGCAACTCAAATCCTGCTACTATTATGACTGATACCACTATCGCAGACAAGGTATATATGGAGCCTTTGACGCTTGAATATATTGCTAAGATTCTTCGCTTTGAAAGACCTGATGCGATAGTACCCGGAATTGGCGGACAGACCGGTCTGAATCTTGCTATGCAGCTTGAGAAAAAAGGCATTCTCAAGGAATGCGGTGTTGAGCTTCTTGGTACGAGCAGCGAAAGCATTGAACGTGCAGAGGATAGAGAATTATTCAAGGAGCTTTGTCAGTCTATTGGAGAGCCTACCATTCCTTCCGAAATCACATATAATATTGAGGAAGCAAAGGCTGCCGCAGAAAAAATCGGCTACCCTGTAGTACTTCGTCCTGCGTTTACTCTTGGCGGTACAGGCGGCGGATTTGCTAATGACGAAAGAGAGCTTCTTGAAATCGGCAGGAATGCTTTTGCACTTTCGCCTGTTCATCAGGTTCTGATTGAAAAGAGCGTTAAGGGATACAAGGAAATTGAGTTCGAGGTTATGCGCGACTCAAATGATAATGCTATTACCATTTGCGGTATGGAGAATATAGATCCCGTAGGCGTTCATACTGGCGACTCTATAGTTGTTGCTCCTATTATGACTCTTAATGAGCACGACCTCAAGATGCTTAACGACAGTGCTATTAAGATTATCCGCGAACTTAAGATTGAGGGCGGTTGTAATGTTCAGTTCGCACTCAGCCCCCACTCAAGTGAATATTATCTTATCGAGGTAAATCCCCGAGTTTCGCGTTCTTCGGCTCTTGCTTCAAAGGCAAGCGGCTATCCTATTGCACGAGTTACCGCTAAAATTGCCGTAGGTATGGCTCTTGAAGATATTTCAATCGCTAATACTAATGCTGCGTTTGAGCCTCGCCTTGACTATGTTGTTGCTAAGCTTCCTCGTTTCCCGTTTGATAAGTTTTCGACTGTTCTTAACACTCTCTTCACCCAGATGAAAGCGACAGGTGAGGTTATGGGTATCGGCTCTAACCTTGAAGAGTGTCTGCTCAAATCTGTTCGTTCTCTTGAAG
>JAZSKM010000120.1:0-3164 GCA_045534835.1 Eubacteriales bacterium
CACATTGCAAAAGTAAATTATAGTTTATGGGAGTAACGCCGCTACGGCGGCTACCCCTCACCACCCGCTATCACGGGAGCCTCCCCCAAGGGGGAAGCCTTATATGTTCTGTCTTTAGCCTTCCCCCTCGGGGGAAGGTGGCGGTGCAGCCGACGGATGAGGGGGGCATTTACAAACAACTTAAACTATAATTTAACTTTTTATTACCCCTTGCAATATCTTAAATTATACGATATAATAATATACGATTTTTCAAAATATCCTACGGAAAATCCGTAGGATATTTTACTTATGAAGGGAGGGCTATGTATGGAAAATGTATCGCTGATATCGCTTTACTCAGGCTCAAAGGGCAACTGCACATACATACGGGCAGGCGATGACGAAATTCTTATCGATGCAGGCCGCAGTCTGCGCGCACTTTCAGGCGCACTCAACAGCATCGGCAGCGACCTTACGCGCATAAAAGCGATTTTCATTACCCACGAGCACTCCGACCACATAAGCGCACTTGAAATGCTCTCCAAAAAATACCGTATTCCCGTACATATCACCGAAACCTCGGCAAAAAAGGTGATTGCAACTTCAAAATATTTAAAGCAAAATCTTGTCTGCCACCCTCCGCTGTACGAAGTTAATGTCGGCGAACTAAAAATACGCTCCTTCCCCACACCGCACGACAGCGAAATGAGCGTTGGCTATACGGTTTCGATGCCCGACGGCGAGAAAATCGGATACGCAACAGACATCGGCCATATCACAAGTGAAATACGAGAAAATCTCCTCGGCTCAAGCGCGGTAGTGCTTGAGTCAAATCACGACCTTGATATGCTCCGCGACGGACCGTATCCCGCTTGGCTGAAAACCCGCATCGGCTCGGCGCGCGGACACCTTTCAAATACAGACTGCGCCGCGTTTCTCCCCGAACTTGCTGCAAGCGGTACGCGCGACATACTTCTTGCACACCTGTCCGCGGAAAACAACACTCCCTCTGCCGCACTCGAATGCGCAAACTGCGCCTGCTGCGGAGGGCTTCACATTTGCGTTGCTAAAGAAGGAGAGCCCACAAAGCTTTTGTAATATGTTTAAAGTAACCATCATATCAGTAGGAAACTTAAAAGAAAAATATTATGCCGAAGCGGTAAAGGAATACGAAAAGCGTATTTCCGCTTATGCCGAGGTACACAACATAAACCTTAAAGAAGAAAACCTTGACAATCTGCGCGAGGGCGACATTGCGGCGGCGCTTGAAAAAGAAGGCAGCCGCATTTTAGAGTCATTGCCGCAGCGCGCATACAAGGTTGCGCTATGCGTTGAGGGCAAATCGCTTTCAAGCGAAAAACTCGCAGAGCTTGTAGAAAATGCAAAGGATACTCAGGGCGAAATATGCTTCGTCATAGGCTCCTCGCACGGACTTGCTCCCAAGGTAAAGGCAGCCTGCGACTACCGTCTGTCAGTTTCGGCGCTGACATTTCCGCACAGACTTATGCGCGTAATTCTGACCGAAGCAATCTACCGCGCACTCTCCATAGTTAACGGAGGAAAATATCACAAATAAAGGGAGGAAGAATATGCAGCTTAAAGCAGATGTTGCCGTTATCGGTGCAGGGCACGCGGGTATTGAAGCGGCTCTCGCCTCGGCAAGACTCGGTCTTGACACGGTGCTATTTACAATCAATCTCGATTCTGTTGCAAATCTTCCCTGCAACCCATCTATAGGCGGAAGCGGCAAAGGACACCTTGTATACGAAATTGATGCTCTCGGCGGAGAAATGGGACGCGCCGCCGACCTTGTCACACTGCAGAGCCGTACGCTGAATCTCGGCAAGGGCGCAGCCGTTCACTCAAAAAGAATTCAGGCAGACCGCATCGTCTACCGCGCTGTTATGAAGCGCACGCTTGAAAGTACACAAAACCTCCGCCTTATCCAGAGTGAGATAGTTGCAATAGAAACTGACGAAAACAATAGTGTTTCAGCAGTTGTGACGGCGCTCGGCGAAAAATGGGAGGTATCTGCCGCCATTATCGCAAGCGGAACATATCTTGAAAGCGAAATCTTCGTAGGCGACCGTTCATTCAGAAGCGGACCTGACGGACTTATGGGTGCCTTCGGCCTTTCCGACTCGCTGAGGGCGCTCGGCATTACGCTTATGCGCTTTAAAACGGGTACTCCTGCACGTGTAAAACGCAGCTCTATTGACCTTTCGCGCCTTGAGGTTCAGCCTGGCGAAGATGACATCACACCATTTTCGAGTGACAACGATGTAAACTTTTTTGACGGTAAAGAGCAGATTCCCTGCCACATCGTCTACACAAACAAAAATACACACGATATCATTCACGAAAATATCCACCGCAGCGCACTCTACTCGGGCAAGATACACGGCACGGGACCGCGCTATTGTCCGTCTATTGAGGACAAGCTCGTACGCTTTGCCGACAAGGAACGGCATCAGCTTTTCGTTGAGCCTTGCGGCAAGGACACAGAGGAGATGTACATTCAGGGCTTTTCCACATCTCTGCCAACCGATGTTCAGTACAAAATGCTTCACTCTCTTGAAGGCTTTGAAAACGCAGAGATAATGCGCTATGCATACGCTATCGAATACGACTGCGTTGACCCTACCGAGCTTTACCCGACACTTGAATTTAAGAAAATCGGTGGTCTTTACGGCGCAGGACAGTTCAACGGCACAAGCGGCTATGAGGAAGCCGCGGCGCAGGGACTTGTCGCAGGAATAAACGCGGCTATGAAGCTGCAGGGCAAAGAGCCGCTGATACTTTCACGCTCAAGCTCGTATATCGGCACGCTTATTGACGACCTTGTTACCAAAGGCACAAATGAGCCCTACCGCATTATGACCTCGCGCAGTGAATACCGTCTGCTACTGAGGCAGGACAATGCTGATGAGCGCCTGACACCCCTCGGTCACAGAGTAGGTCTTGTGTCAGATGAAAAATACGAAAAATTCCTTAACAAGCAGGAACAAATCAAAAAAGAAATTGCGCGTATACAGTCTGTAAACCTCTCGCCGAGCGAGGAACTCAACGCACTTCTCCGCGCACACGGCTCGACAGAGGTTACCACAGGGGTTAAGCTGTGCGACCTTATGCGCCGCCCCGCGCTTTCGTATGAAGCTTTATCTGCGGTAGACAAAAACAGA
>JAZSKM010000043.1:0-2523 GCA_045534835.1 Eubacteriales bacterium
CATGATGTTATTCCTTTCTTTTGCAAACAAACGTTTGCTTTTAGAGTGTTAATTAGTTATTTTTATATTAGAGGCGCATTCCGCCGTTTACGGAAAGTGTGTGGCCTGTTACATAAGACGAGTCATCACTTGCAAGGAAGAGAGCAGCCTTTGCAATCTCCTCAGGCTGACCGAGTCTGCCGAGCATGGTGATGGAAGCGAACTTCTTAAGAAGATCCTCGGGAACAGTCTTCATCATATCAGTCATAATGTATCCGGGGGCAATAGCGTTTACTCTTACGGGAACACCCTTTCTTGCAAATTCCTTTGCCCAGGTCTTGGTAAGACCGATAACGCCTGCCTTGGATGCAGCATAGTTCGCCTGACCGATATTGCCGTACTCGCCAACAACAGAGGAAATGTTGATGATGCTTCCGCCGCCCATCTCTTCCATAAACGGACCTACGTAACGGGTAAGATTGAACACACCCTTCAGGTTGATGTCAATCACGAGATCCCACTGCTCATCAGTCATCTTTCCGGTCATTGCGTCACGGGTAATGCCCGCGTTGTTAACGAGAATGTCTATTCTTCCGTACTTTTCCTTGGCGTACTCAAAGAGTGCCTTGCACGCCTCTGTATCTGTTACATTAAGCTGATAGAACTCTACGTTCTCACACTCATAGCAGAGAGGTGACATATCAACCGCGATAACCTTTGCGCCTTCCTTTGCAAACGTAATCGCCATCTCTCCACCGAGTCCCTTTGCTCCGCCTGTAACGATTGCTACTTTATCCTTTAATCTCATTTTTAATTTCTCCCTTACTTTATATTTTTAAGAATAACCGCAGTACCCATACCACCGCCGATGCAAAGAGAAGCAAGACCGTAGGTCTTTCCGCTTCTTTTCAGCTCGTGCAGCAGGGTAACTATAATTCTGTTTCCGCTTGCACCAACAGGATGTCCGAGTGCAATAGCACCGCCGTTTACGTTACAACGGGAAAGTATCGCCTCACGGCTCTCACTGTGTTCCTCGGAAAGAAGCTTGACTACTCCGAGCGACTGAGCGGCAAACGCCTCGTTAAGCTCAAGCAGCTCTATGTCGGAAAGCTTCAGCTCCGCATTCCTGAGTGCGGCTCTAACCGCCGGTACAGGACCAAGTCCCATAACGCTCGGATCTACACCGCCCTGACCTATTCCCACTATCTCCGCCAAGGGAGTAAGGTTGTACTTCTTAACTGCATCCTCGCCTGCAAGCACTACAAAGCTCGCGCCATCGTTGATGCCGGAGGCGTTGCCTGCGGTTACACTGCCATCAGGCTTGAATGCCGGACGAAGGGTTGAAAGCTTCTCAAGAGAGGTCGTACGGTTTATATACTCATCCGCCTCAAAGGTGAATTCCTTTCTACCCTGCTTTACGGTAATCGGAACAATCTCATCCTTGAACTTACCTGCATCCTGTGCCGCGATAGCCTTCATCTGCGAATTGATTGCAAACTCATCCTGCTCCTCACGGGTGATGCCGTACTTTTCAACGATGTTCTCTGCGGTGATGCCCATATGCTGACCGCTATAAGCATCTGTAAGAGAGTCAAATATCATATGGTCGATCATTTTCATATCGCCCATTTTTGTGCCCCAACGGGTCTTACCTGGTACGAGGAAGGGTGCTCCGCTCATAACCTCTGTGCCGCCTGCCGCAACAAGAGATGCCGCGCCTGCCTTGATTGAAAGAACAGCATTCATTACTGCCTTCATTCCGCTTCCGCACACCATATTGATGGAATATGCGGGAACCTCAAACGGTACGTTTGCGCCGATAGCAACCTGTCTTCCGGGACCTTGCTTTGCTCCTGCGGGAAGAACGTTACCAACTATGACCTCGTCGAGCCATTCCGGTGATACGCCGCCTTCTGCAAGCGCAGCCGAGAGAACTCTGGCTCCGAGGTCGCCCGGAGTCATCTCCTTGAGAGATCCGAGCATACTACCTATCGCGCTACGCTTTGCACTTATCAGATATACTTTTGCCATTTTTTTCTCCTTAATATCATTGAGTGTAAAGTATAGTGTGTATTTTACTATATTAAATTAATTTTTCTATATTCTTCATAACTGCTGTCGCATCTGCAACTATACCGAGATTTGCAACCTTGAAGATAGGCGCGTTCTTGTCGGTATTGATAGCAACGATGTACTCAGACTCCTCCATACCGGCAAGATGCTGGATAGCACCGCTGATACCGAATGCGAGGTATGCCTGGGGACGAACCGTCTTACCGGTCTGTCCAACCTGACTGCAGTGGTCGATTATGCCTGCGTCAACAAGCGCACGGGATGCCGCAACTGTTCCGCCAAGCTTTTCTGCAAGAGTGTATGCAGGATCAAGGTTCTTAACACCTCTGCCGCAAGCGACAAGGAGCTTAGCATCCTCAATGTTGGTTGCACACTGAATGGACTTAACCTCGTCAACTACAGTTACACAGAATTTGCTCTCATCAAAGCTTACCTTCACAACAACTACGTCGCCGACTCTTGAATCATCTC
>JAZSKM010000037.1:0-3329 GCA_045534835.1 Eubacteriales bacterium
TTTTATGGATAAAATCGTTATAAACGGAGGGACTCCGCTAAACGGAACTGTAGAGATAAGCGGCGCGAAAAACGCGGCACTGCCCGTGCTTTTCGGCACTATCCTTACTGCCAGCCGTTGCGTTATTGAGAACGTGCCCGAGATTCTTGACGTTGACCTCACTCTTGAGATACTCGAAAAAATGGGCGCAAAGATCCGCCGTGACCATACCACCGTTGAGATAGATACCACAGACATTCTCCCCTGCCGGTCGCCGTATGAGCTTGTTTCGAGAATGCGCGGCTCTACATACCTTATCGGTGCAGAGCTTGGCAGATTTAAAAAGGCAAAGGTAGGTATGACGGGCGGCTGCAACTTCGGTATACGTCCTATCGACCAGCACGTAAAGGGCTTTGTGGCGCTCGGTGCAACCGTTGACACACGCGGCGGCTATGTTGAAGCAAGTGCTACGGAACTTTGCGGCAATGAGATATACTTTGACATTGTTTCTGTCGGCGCTACGGTAAACGTAATTCTGGCAAGCGTGTTTGCAAACGGTACTACCATTCTCGAAAACGCGGCGCGTGAGCCTCACATAGTTGACCTTGCAAACTTCCTTAACGCCTGCGGCGCAAACATTATGGGCGCAGGTACCGATACAATAAAAATCAAGGGCGTTTCCAAGCTTCACGGCTGTACCTATGCGATAATCCCCGATATGATAGAGGCAGGAACCTTTATGTTCGCTGCAGCAGCAACGGGCGGACACGTTAAGATAAACAACGTTATCCCAAAGCACCTTGACTCCATCTCCGCAAAGCTCAGCGAAATGGGCGTTTTTGTAGAAGAGCTTGACGATGCTATTATCGTAAAGCGCGAGGGAGATATGAAAAACGTAAATGTCAAAACGCGCCCTTACCCCGGCTTCCCCACCGATATGCAGCCGCAGATGACCGCGCTCCTCTGCTTTGCAAAGGGGGACAGCAAGGTTACAGAGGGTGTCTGGGACAACCGCTTCAGGTATGTCGAGGAGCTTCGCAAGACGGGTGCCGTAATAGACGTTGCTGGTGAAACCGCAATTATCCACGGCGGTGCCTCGGAGCTTGTCGGTGCGCCGATGCGTTCCGTTGACCTGCGTGCAGGTGCTGCGATGGTGATTATGGGACTTGCGGTAAACGGCCGCACCGAAATCACGGATATTCACACAATTGAACGCGGATATGACAATATTATCAAAAAGTTCCGCGCGCTCGGCGCGGATATCCGCAAGGTATCGTTTTAAGAAATTTTAGGAGACAATAAAATGAAAATTCTTGTTTGTAATGTAGGCTCAACCTCGCTCAAATTCAAGCTTTACGAGATGCCCGAAAAAAAGGTTTATGCTACCGCCAAGGTAGAAAGAGTTGGCAGCGAAAGCGAGGCTATCTACTCCTTTACCAATGTTGCAACAGGCGAAAAAATAGAAAAGGACCACCTCGCAGTACCGCGCTACAAGGACGGTATCGAGCTTTTCCTTTCAGACCTGCTTAGCAAAAAGCAGAACATACTTTCCGACATTAAGGAAATAAGCGCGGTTGGATTTAAGACCGTGCTCGCAAAGGGCTACCACGGCGTATTCGAGCTTGACGACAAGGTTCTTCGTGCTATGAACGACTACCTCTTTATCGCGCCTGCTCACAACCGCCCCTACCTTGATGCTATCGGCGAATTCCGCGCAATGCTGCCCGATGCGCTTCTTGTAGGCTCCTTTGAAACTGCATTCCACAAGACTATTCCTATGGAGCGCCGTCTGTATGCCGTACCCTATGAGTGGTATGAGCAGTACGGTATCCAGCGCTTCGGCTTCCACGGTCATTCTCACGAGTATGTTGCAAGGCACCTGCCCACTCTTACCGGAAAGACCTCCTTTAAGGCGGTTTCCTGCCACCTTGGCGGCTCCTCTTCTCTCTGCGCTATCGAAGACGGTAAAAGCGTTGACTGCTCTTTCGGCTTTACTCCCCAGACAGGTCTGCCTCACGCGGCGCGTGTCGGCGACATTGATGCGTATGTAGTTCCCTTCCTTATGAACGAGGGACTTTCTATGGAGGATATTACCGCGGGCTTTGCAAAAAAGGGCGGTCTGCTCGGCATTTCGGGCATTGACAGCGACCTGCGCTTTATAGAAGAGGCGGCAAACGGCGGTAACGAGCGCGCAAAGCTCGCTATGGATATGCTTGTTGCTTCTATCGTTAAGTATATCGGTACCTACTTTGTTGAAATGGGCGGCCTTGATTACATCACCTTTGCAGGCGGTATCGGCGAGAACTCAAAGACCGTGCGCCGCATGGTATGTGAAAAGCTCGAATGTCTTGGCGTAAAGATAGACCTTGAAAAGAACGAAAATGTTCACGGCGAATGTGAGATTTCCGCCGCAGACTCCAAGGTTAAGATATTCACTATCGCAACCGATGAAGAGCAGATGGTTGCTATGAAAACCTATGAGTACTCTCTCTCAAAATAGAAAAAACGCCGAGATAATCGGCGTTTTTTCAAAAGCGGTTTATTTGGATTGTGACGGCGAGATTTTTGTTATCCACGACAGCAAATGGGGTTATGTCCCGTTTGGAATTGCTAAGGACAACATCGAAGACTTCATCAAAAGCGGAAGCTTCGAGGTGGGAAAAAGTATTGAAATTTCAGTTCCCGTCCGCGAAAAGTCATCGCTTTTGGGACTCGCTCTGCCAAGTGCGAAGCGTATAAGCGAGCTTGAAAAAATCATTGTGGAAAAAGGCTCGCACGGCGGTATAATCGAGCTGTATAGCACCCGTAACACCGTAAAGGCGCATATTGACGGGCTATTTTCCTCTCTCTGCAAAAACAGCGGTGATGCGGCAGAATACGCGGTAAAGCTTATCGGTCTTGGCCGCGGCCTTACCCCGTCGGGTGATGACTTTCTCGCCGGAATGTTCGCGCTCTTTTTCGCCGCAGAAAACAAGTCAGCCGCCGTAAAAAGTGCCGCAAAAGCAGTCGAAGAAAACCTTTCGCGCACATCGAAGATTTCGGGCGCGTACCTTACCGCTGTTCTTCGCCGCGAGCGGTTTACACTGTATGAAAATGCGGTTCTGGCACTCCTCGGCGACGGCGATGCAGAAACTTTCGCAGACAAGGTTCTGCCGCTTGGTGCATCGTCAGGTACCGACACACTCTGTGGCGCACTCCTTGCTGCGAAGGTGATATGCCAAACAGTGCGGTAAATTATAGTTTATGATACTAACATCGCCGACCAAGATTCCTCGATAAACTCGGAATGACAGGTCGGGTTTTCGCTTTGCAGGAGCCCCCGCTTGTCATCCTGAGCGTAGTCGAAGGAT
>JAZSKM010000161.1:0-7432 GCA_045534835.1 Eubacteriales bacterium
CAACCCCCTGGCTCACAGAACGACATGGCTACGATCCGACTTGGCGAAACAAGACTCGGCGCGCGTGAGGAGCTTGCGTATGCTACTGACACTGTTGTTGTCGGCGGATATACATATCGCTCTATCGGTCAGGGGACAAAGAGCGATTATGTTGTGTTTGTCGAGGGTGACGACCGGTCCGCCGCAAGCACTGCCGCTATTATCGCGGTATCGCTTTCCAACATCAAGAACCTTTACGATGAAAAGTACGATAAATGTTCGTTTATCAAGAATATTATTCTCGACAACATTCTCCAGAGTGACATTTCCATCAAGGGAAAGGAGCTTCGCTTTAACATTGAGGAGAACAGAGTTGTGTTCCTTATCAAGTTTTACGGCAAGAGCGAGCTTCTCCCGTATGAGATGGTACAGCAGATGTTCCCCGACAAGAATCACGACTATGTTATCAACGTAGGCGAGAGTGATGTCGTTCTTGTAAAAGAGGTTAAGGCGGGTATCACCACAAAGGAGATAGAGAAGATTGCTACCAGCATTTCGCAGACTCTCTCTGCGGAGTTTTATACCAAGGTTGCAATAGGAATAAGCACCGTGACCGACAGTATCAAGGACCTTGCGCGCGCTTATAAAGAGGCACAGGTTGCTATTGAGGTCGGCAAGGTGTTTGACACCGAGAAGAATATTATCAGCTATGAAAATCTTGGCATCGGCAGACTTATTTATCAGCTTCCGACCACTCTTTGCGAGATGTTTATGCAGGAGGTTTTCAAGAAGGGCTCTATCGAGTCGCTTGACCACGAAACGCTTATGACCGTTCAGTGCTTCTTTGAAAACAATCTTAACGTTTCCGAAACATCGAGAAAACTTTTTGTACACAGAAACACGCTTGTCTACCGTCTTGAGAAGATACGCAAGATTACCGGTCTTGACCTGCGTGAGTTTGAGCACGCGATAACCTTCAAGGTTGCGCTTATGGTTAAGAAGTATCTGACATCAAAGCCTGTAAAATTCTAAGTAGCATTTTAGTTGTGGGAGTGTAGCCTCTACACTCCTGCAATTCTTGCGTAATGGGGTAGTTTGAACCTTTGTAAAATATTGGAGAAAACAGAGAATGATAGAGTACAAAAACGTCACAAAGCGCTACGATGAAGGAAAAGTAGCAATTGATAATTTGAATTTGAAGATAAAAGACGGCGAGTTTGTTTTCATTATGGGTGACAGCGGCGCAGGCAAGACCACTGTGACTAAGCTTTTGCTCCGCGAGGAGAAGGTCACGAGCGGCGAGCTGTGGGTTGGCGGAGTAAACCTTGCTAAGATGTCGTCTGCGCGTATCCCCAAATACCGCCGCCGTATCGGCGTTGTATTTCAGGATTTCCGCCTCTTCAAGCAGAAGACTGTGTTTGAAAACGTCGCATTTGCACTCCGCGTGGTAGAGGGCGCATCAAACGCCGAGGTTAAGAGCAGGGTTATGACGATGCTCCGCGTTGTAGGCATTGAGGATAAGGCGGATATGTTCCCCTCACAGCTTTCGGGCGGTGAGCAACAGCGTGTAGCGCTTGCGCGCGCACTTATCAACAATCCGCATACGATAATTGCAGACGAGCCTACGGGAAATCTTGATCCCAAGCTCTCTACAGAGATTATGGGACTGCTCGTGCAGATGAAGGAGTTTGGCAAGACGGTCGTCGTGGTTACTCACGAGGAGGAGCTTGCAAAGATGTTTCATCAGCGTATAGTCCGTCTGCGCGGCGGCAAGCTGGTAGAAGACGGGGTGCCGGGAGGTGACAGTGATGAAACGGTTTCTTGATACATTCTGGCAGGCACTTAAAGGCTTGTGGAGAAACGGAGTTGTTTCACTCGTCAGCATTTTCGTGCTTATAAGCTGCCTTCTGTTTGTGGGAAGCTTCGGGCTTATTGCGCTCAACATAATGTATAACTTTGATGATGTTTCCGACCTCAACGAGATAGAGGTTTTCCTTGAGTTTGATGCGGATACCGAAACGGCAGAGCGCATTGAGCGTGAGATACTCCGACTTGACAATGTCGAGAGTGTCACCTTTGTTTCAAAGCAGGACGGACTTCGCGATATGCAGGGCGAGTTTGCCGATTACGGCCACCTTTTTGAGGACATAACCGATGAGGAAAACCCGCTTTCCGATATGTTCCGCGTTGTTTATACCGATAACGAGCGCGTTACCACACTTGACTATGACATAAAGCAGATCGAGGGCGTGCGTAAGGTGAACAGCCGCCTTGACATTGCGGCTACTGTCGGCTCGCTTGAGAGCGGAATAACGCTTATCTTTATATGGTTTACGGTAATACTTGCCGTTGTATGTATGCTTGTCGTGTCAAACACTATCAAGCTGTCGGTTTATTCAAGACGCGATGAGATAGCGATAATGCGTTATATCGGTGCAAGCCGGTCATACATTGCGGCACCCTTTGTACTTGAGGGTGTGTGCATCGGAGTGATAGGCGCTGTGGCGGCGTTCTTTATTGAAGACGTTATTTACACCGCTCTGTCCGCGTTTGTTTCAGCGGAAATGGGTATAGTTAAGCTCTATACATACGGCGAGGTAGCGCCTCTCGTGCTTGGTGCATTCTTTGGCATTGGCATTTTCTGCGGCGTTGTGGGAAGCCTTGTTTCGATGGGCCGCTATGTAGAGAAGTAAAAGCAAAAAACATATTCGCACTATAATTCGCGCTCTTTTTTATCTATAAAGGAGTTAAAATGGGAAAAAAGCTAAAAATAATACTTTGCACGCTGCTTTGCGCAGTTACACTTCTCGGAATTGTAGCGCCTATCGCAATAGAGGCGGCAAAGACGAGTGCCAAGGAGTTTGAGGACAACGCAGATGTAAAGGCGTTCCAGAATACCATAGCCGAACTTGAAAAAGAGCAGGCGGCGCTCAAAAATCAGCTTAAAAATATACAAAATCAGCGTTACACCGCACAGCAGCAGGCAAACGACCTTGCAAACCTTATTCTCTCTACCGAGAAAAAGGTTGAGGTGACCGAAGGTTTGCTCAGTGCGCTTGAAGCGCAGATAGCCGAAAAGGAAAATGAGATAGCCGAAAAGGAAAGCGAAATTGAGGCAAAGCAAAAAGAGGTTGAAAAAACGCGTGAGCGCTTCCTGATGCTTGTGCGCGCGCAGTATGAGGACGCCGATGTAAACATCCTTTCGGTAGTTATCGGTGCTGACAGCATTTCCGACCTGCTTTCGAGAGTTGAGTATATGTCGAGCATTCTCGACTACAATTCAAGGCTGCTTGCAACCTATAAGGCGGAAAAGCAGGAGCTTGAGGATATGAAGAGCGTGCTTGAAAGCTCAAGAAGCGACCTGCAGGCGGATTTCGATGCGCAGACTGCGTATATGGACACCCTCGATAAGGAGGTCGCCGAGCTTGAACTGCAAAAGGCAGGTCAGGACAGCTATATCAGGACTCTCCGTATGAGCGAGGCTGAGATTCAGGCAGAGTATGACGAGAAGCTTAAGGAGGAGCAGGAGGAAAATGCCCGCCTTGAAAAGCTGCTTCGTGAGCTTGCGGCTAAGAACAAGACGGAGTATGTCGGCGGTAAATTCATCTGGCCCGTTGATATCAGCATCAAGCGTATAAGCTCCGCCTATGGCTGGAGAACATATTACTATAAGGGCAAAAAGGTTACCGACTTCCATATGGGTATAGACATTCCCGCGGCTGTGGGAACCGATATATACGCCGTTCAGGACGGCGAGGTAATTCTCTCCCAGTGGCATTCGAGCTACGGCAACTATATGATAGTTGACCACGGCGGCGGAATTTCCACACTGTATGCACACTGCTCAAAGCTGCTTAAAAAGGTTGGCGACAAGGTAGAGCAGGGCGACCACATTGCAGAAATGGGCTCAACAGGACAGTCCACGGGCTCACATCTTCACATTGAGGTCCGTGTAGACGGTAAGCATCAGGACCCGATAGCAAACGGCTGGCTCGTACAGCCTAAGTAAAAAAGGAAAAAAGTAAATGACTAAGAAAATTTCGGTGTGGCTCACGCTCTGCCTTGTGGTATTTGCGTGCGCAATCACCTTTGAACTGACCGTGGTGTTCGGCGGAATTTTTTCGCGGTATGAGCCCGAGGTTACCATACCCGAAACGACAACTGCAGAGGTTGTCGAGGATGAGGAGCCTGAGGAGCTTACATTTGAGCAGGAGCTTGTCAAAAAGGTTACCGACAAGGTAAAGGACGTCGTTTCTATCTACGCAAACTACTATGTAGGCGATATAGATATTGACAAGGTGGTAGAGGGCGCCGCGGACGGTGCTGTTGCCTATATGGGTGACAAATACGGCGACTACCACACGGCAGAGGAATATGAAAGCCTTATGAGCGGATACTCGGGCGAGTTTGCGGGAATAGGCGTGAGCGTTATATTCAATCCGGATTATTACGCAATAGAGATACTTCAGGTAATGAACAACAGTCCCGCGCTTGAGGCAGGACTTCTCCCAAACGACCTTATAGTTAAGGTTAACGGCGAGGACGTTATTGAGCTTGGATATGACGAGGCTGTTAACCGTATTCGCGGCGAGGTAGGCAGTGAGGTAACTCTCACGCTTGCGCGCGGAGAGAATTATACCGAGGTTTTTGACGTAGTTATCGAAAGAAGAATTGTTGAGCAGGAGAGCGTGACCTACGACCTTATAGAGGTAGACGGGCTTTACCGTCCTCTTGCGTATATCAGAGTGCTTGACTTTAACGAGCATTCACCCGAGCAGTTTATTGATGCTATGGGAACTGCGGTTGGAGAAAAGGCACACGGTTTTGTTATCGACCTTCGTAACAACGGCGGCGGAACGCTGAATTCGGTTGTCGAAATGCTTGACGCGCTTTTGCCCGAGGGACCTATCGTGCGTATTCAGTATAAGGACGGCACAGAAAAGGTTTACGAATCGGATGAGGCCTGCTTTGACCAGCCTATCGTGGTGCTTACCAACGGCAATACCGCTTCTGCGGCAGAGCTGTTTGTAGCGGCGCTTCACGATTACGGAAACGCGATAATTGTTGGCGACAAGACTTACGGCAAAGGAACGGTGCAGACGGTGATACCATTTACCGACGGCTCGGCTATCCGCGTTTCGACCTCTATGTATCTCCCCCCGTTCTCCGATAACTTCGAGGGAGTGGGCGTTACCCCTGACATTGAGGTTTCCCTTACAGACAAATATAAGAATATCAATCTGTTCAAGCTCAATTACGAAAATGATACGCAGCTTCAGGCGGCGATAAATCTCTATAAATAAACTTTAATAAGGAACGGTATAAGAAAATGGCAGCAAAGCAGATGCACTATACAAAGGAAGGCTATCAGGCACTTGTTGAAGAGCTTGAATACCTGAAAACAACCCGACGTGCGGAGGTTAAAGAGGCGCTTGCGACCGCGCGCTCCTACGGTGACCTTTCCGAGAACAGCGAATATGACGAGGCGAGAAATGAGCAGGCTAAGGTAGAGTCGAGAATTACCGAGCTTGAAAGCCTTATCATTCACGCTATAGTTGTTGACGAGTCCGAAATCGACCACTCCAAGGTGAGCGTAGGCTCTGTTGTAAAGGTGAAGAATATGAAGCTCAAAAAGGAGATGGAGTATACAATAGTAGGCTCCAACGAGGTTGACTTCTGGACGGGCAAGATCTCCGACCAGTCGCCCATCGGCGCAGCACTTATCGGCGCACGCGAGGGCGACACCGTTGTTGCTTCCTCTCCCGACGGCGAGTTCAAGATTAAGATTCTTGCTGTTTCGAGAGCAAAATAACAGACTTTTGAGGACAAGAAAATGGCAGAAAACAATATTCAGAACACAGAGGTAAACAGCACAAGCGAGCTTGCGGTTCGCCGCGAGAAGCTTGCTACTCTTATAGAAAGCGGCAGAAACCCCTTTGAGATAACCAAGTTTGACCAGACAGATTTTTCCGAGGACATAAAGGCTGCTTATACCGAGGGCGAGGAAAAAAGCGTAAAGATTGCAGGCCGTATTATGGCTAAGCGCGTTATGGGTAAGGCAAGCTTTATGCATATTATGGATGCTAAGGGCCGTATTCAGTGCTACGTAACGAGAGACGACCTTGGCGAGGAGCCGTATTCCTACTTCAAGAAGTATGATATCGGTGATATCGTAGGCGTTTGCGGCTATGTGTTTACCACAAAGACGGGTGAAATTTCTGTTCACGCAAAGGAAATTACTTTGCTTAGCAAGGCTCTCCGCGGTCTTCCCGAAAAGTATCACGGACTTCAGGACACCGACCTTCGCTACAGACAGAGATATATTGACCTTATCGTAAATCCCGAGGTCAAGCGCAACTTTGTTATCCGTTCTCAGTTTATCAAGCATATGCGTAATTATCTTGATAATATGGGTTACATCGAGGTTGAAACCCCCGTGCTTAACACAATAGCGGGCGGTGCGGCAGCAAGACCTTTTGTTACTCACCACAATACGCTCGACCTTGATATGTATATGCGTATCGCAACCGAGCTTCCACTTAAGCGACTCATTATCGGAGGTATGGACAGAGTATACGAAATCGGACGCATTTTCCGTAACGAGGGTATGGACCCGAAGCACAATCCCGAGTTCACCTCGGTTGAGCTTTATCAGGCGTATGCCGATTTCCACGATATGATGGATATTGCTGAGGGCATATACACCACCTTTGCTCAGGAATATTTCGGCACTTATGAGTTTGAGTGGATGGGTGAGAAGATTAACCTTGCTCCCGGCTGGCCCCGTATGACTATGGTAGAAGCGGTAAAGAAGTACGTTGGTATCGACTTTGGCGAAATTACCGATGATGCCGAGGCCGTTGCGGCTGCAAAGGCTAAGGGCGTTGAGCTTGCAGATGCCGCAGAAAAGACCTGGGGCAATGCGCTTTACGCTTGCTTTGATCAGAGAGTTGAGGAGCATCTCGTACAGCCGACCTTTATCACTATGTATCCCGTTGAGGTTTCGCCCCTTACAAAGAAATCTCCCGAGGATCCCCGCCTTACCGAGCGTTTTGAGTTTTTCATTTGTCACAGTGAAATGGGTAACGCTTATTCCGAGCTTAATGACCCGCTCGACCAGAGAGAGCGTTTTATGAAGCAGGTTGAACAGCGTGAGCGTGGCGATGACGAAACGGAAATGCTCGACGAGGATTTCCTTGTCGCTATGGAGCACGGTATGCCTCCTTGCGGCGGTATGGGTATGGGTATTGACCGCGCAGTAATGCTCTTTACCGGTACCGATACCATAAGAGAGGTTATCCTCTTCCCCACAATGAAGCCGCTTGACTGAGAAGCATAGCGAAAAAGCTGACCCAAACGGGTCAGCTTTTTTTGAAAAAATTTTATGGCTGTGTTATGATGATATGAATATACATATGCGTTTTCTGGGCGGCAAGCCCCGTGCACTCACGTT
>JAZSKM010000004.1:0-3875 GCA_045534835.1 Eubacteriales bacterium
ACATACGAGGAGGCTATAAGGAAAACTCCGCCGCTCAGTTCGACTGTTAAAACACCAAACGGCGTAGGTGTCGTTGTCGAAACCAATCCGCTCGCCGAGCTTATCAAGGTCAGACTTGAAGACAAGCCCGAAAACCCCAAGGCTTATTCTGTGAGCGATGTTACAGTACTGCGCCTTAAAAATCAAAAAACATCCGAAGATGACGTGGCAGATACTGCTGATGATACCAAAAAATAATTTTTAGTTTTTTTACATTTTCTATTGATTTTTGAGAGATTTGTGCTACAATTATCTATATCACATTAACGGAGGTGTTAATAATGGCTTACAAGATTTCTGATGATTGCATCGCTTGCGGTGCATGTGAGGCAGAATGCCCTGTTGGTGCTATCAGCGAGCAGGACGGCAAGATGAACATCGATGCTGACGCTTGTCTTGATTGCGGCGCTTGCGCAGGCACTTGCCCTGTTGGTGCAATTGCAGCTGAGTAATTGCTCACAAAATTAATACATACGAGAAGCGGATCCGATTTTATCGCATCCGCTTCTTAGTTTAATGAGAGATTATGTTAAAAAATGATGAACGCATTGACGCTGTCAATGAAAATATAAAGCTGATACAAAAAAAGGACGGGCTCACCTTTGGTACGGATGCGCTTTTGCTTGCGGCATTTGTACGCCCTCAGCCGAGCGCCACTGCTCTTGACTTTGGTGCAGGCACGGGTATTATTTCGTTTTTGCTTGCGGCAAGGAATAAGTTTAACAAAATCGTTGCCATTGAGGCGCAAGCTGAGTTTGCAAAGCTGATTGAAAGGAACATTGCATTAAATAACTTTGCAAGCAAGGTGGAAGCAATGTGCATTGACGTGCGCATCCTCTCTTTTTCTCACCTAGGTTTTGAGGCAGATGCCATATTTACAAATCCACCTTATATGCGTGCCGGAAGCGGCAAGGTAAATGAACATAACTGCAAAACTATTGCACGGCACGAGATTCTCGGAGATATAGGCGACTTTTGTGCTGCCGCCGCAAAAAATTTGAAGCACGGCGGATATTTTTATGCCGTCTACCGTCCGGAGCGCCTTGCCGAACTGTTTTTCGCTATGAGGGCGGCGAAAATAGAGCCTAAACGGCTCTGTCTTGTATGCCCTGACTGCGAAAGCGCACCTTCACTTGTCCTTGTTGAAGGTAAAAAAGGGGCTGCCCCTGAAATTAAAATAGAAAAGCCACTATTTATGTACAGGGACAAAACGCATACTGAATATACCGATGATTTTGCTTATATATACGAAAACGGATGCTTTAAGGAGGGGGCAAAATGAGCGACAGCAAAAACAAAATAGTCGGCGGTACTCTCTATCTTGTTACCACTCCGATTGGCAATATGAGCGATATGACATATCGCGCTGTCAAGGTACTTGAAGAGGTTGACTTTATTGCCGCTGAGGATACGAGAAACTCTGCAAAACTTCTCCGCTATTTCGATATAAGCAAGGAAATGGTCAGCTATCACGAGCATAATAAAAAAAGTCGCGGCGAAGAGATTTTAGCAAGGCTCAAGGGCGGCGAGTCCTGTGCGCTTATCACCGATGCAGGTACTCCTGCAATCAGTGACCCCGGCGAAGACCTTGTAAAACTGTGTGCAGAGAATAATGTCCCTGTAACCGCAGCCCCCGGCGTGAGCGCGGCAATCACTGCGCTTACTCTGTCGGCACAAAACACCCGTTATTTTGCTTTCGAAGGCTTTTTGCCGGTTACCAAACCAGAAAGAAAAGAACGCCTTTCTGTGATTAAAAACGAAGCTCGTACACTGATACTTTACGAGGCTCCGCACAAGCTACAAAAAACTCTGGGCGACTTGTACGAAGCGCTCGGCGACCGTAAAATTTCCCTCTGCCGTGAGCTTACAAAGCTTAACGAGGAGGTAATGCGCACTTCCCTCTCCGGTGCTTGCGAGTTCTATAAAGAAAATTCTCCTCGCGGCGAATACGTCCTTGTAATTGAAGGCTGTGAAACCGTATCAAAAGATGAGTTCTGGAAAAATATGAGCATATCCGAACACGTTGAGCATTACATTGGAGCAGGCTTGTCAAAAAACGATGCAATAAAAGCCGCCGCAAAAGACCGCGGCGTTCCCAAAAATACAGTTTATAATGAATATGTAAAATAAGGAAAGCAGACCGCACGGTCTGCTTTCCTTATTTATTCTCAAGAAGCTTTCTTCCCATAAGCACACCCATTACGCTACTCATCATAAGCCCGCGTGTCCAGCCTGAACTGTCGCCAAGACAGTGAAGTCCCTTGATGTTGGTATCAAGGTTTTCATCCATCTTCACCTTGTTGGAATAAAACTTGAGTTCAGGGCTGTAAAGGAGCGTTTCGGTGCTTGCAAAGCCGGGGACTACAACGTCAAGCATCTTGATAAACTCGATAATATTTGTCATTGCACGGTAAGGCATAGCGGCGGTTATGTCGCCGGGGACCGCATCCTTTAGAGTAGGCTTAACGTTGCTGAATGCAAGTTCCTTTGCCCAGGTGCGTTTACCGTCAAGAATGTCACCGTAACGCTGAACAAGGATATGTCCTGATGCCAGCATATTGGTAAGCTCACCGACCTTTTGTGCATAAGCGATAGGCTGGTTAAACGGCTCGGTAAAGTTGTGGCTTACAAGAATTGCAAGATTTGTATTATTGCTCTTCATATCCTTGTAGCTGTGACCGTTTACTACCGCGAGGTCGTTATCGTAATTCTCCTGCGCCACAAAACCGCCGGGGTTTTGACAGAAGGTACGAACCTTGTTTTTCCAAGGCTTGGGATATCCGATAAGCTTGCTTTCATAAAGCACCTTATTGACCTTTTCCATAACCTCATTACGGCACTCAACTCTGACACCGATATCAACAGTACCCGGCCTATGAGCGATACCGTGAGTTTCGCAAATGTGGTCAAGCCAGTCTGCACCACGGCGCCCTGTCGCAATAATAATCTCAGAAGCGTAATATTCAACAGACTTACCGCCCTCGGAAAGAATTACGCCCTTACAAACCTTGTCCTCTATGATGATATTCTCACACTCGGTAAGGAACTTCATCTCAACGCCGTGGTCGAGAAGCCAATTCTGTATATCGAGATAAAGCTGCTGCGCCTTCTCTGTTCCAAGATGGCGGATAGGACAGTCAACAAGCTTTAGATTCGCCTTGATAGCATTCTTACGGATTTCTTTTATCTCATCCCCGTCGCTTACACCCTCTACGTGAGGATCTGCGCCGAACTCAAGATAAATTTTATCGGTGTAGTCTATAAGCTCCTGTGCATACATAGGTCCGATAAGGTCAGGGAGGTCACCGCCTACCTCATAGGAAAGGCTGAGTTTACCGTCAGAGAAAGCACCCGCACCCGAAAAGCCGGTGGTAATAGCACATGATGGCTTGCAGTTAACGCATTCGCCGATTTCCGCCTTAGGACAATGGCGCTTTTCAACGGGCTTGCCTTTTTCAACCAAAAGGATTTTATCCTTGCTACCGTTACGAATAAGCTCAAGAGCGGTGAAAATACCGGCAGGTCCGGCACCTACAATTATAATATCGTAATTATTCACATCAGTTCTCCGTTCTCTTATCAAGTATTTGCGAATACTTTGCAAAAAAGCTTTCATAATATCCGCCGTCAAGAGCATCCCGTATCTTCTGCATAAGTTCGTTGTAGAAATAAAGATTGTGCAATACGCAAAGGCGCATACCGAGAAGCTCTCTCGCCTTGAAGAGGTGTCTTATATATGAACGGCTGTAGTTACGACAGGCAGGACATCCACAGCGCTCGTCTATCGGGCGTGGGTCGTCAAAGAATCGCTCGTTATTGATATTCATTTTACCGTG
>JAZSKM010000107.1:0-6011 GCA_045534835.1 Eubacteriales bacterium
GAATACGTCACTGTCGGACTTATGTACGGCAGTGACGTTACTGTCGGCTTTGAAACGGTGACGACCGTCGGCTTTAAGGTATACTCTGCCACGGCTACCAAAACAGAGCGCTCTTTTGAAGAAATTTATTCTATAGACTTACCCAAGGTTTCAGTGGTGTGCGATGACAATCTTTCACAAACGGCGTACACCTATTCTATTTATGACACCACTAAAAAGTGCGTTGTCGGCGGCTATCACGTTGAAGTTGCCGAGGATTTTGCTACCCGCGAAGAGGCAGAGGCGATGCTTGACTACGTCAAGGATGCACTTGTCAGCGAGGGCAGCGATATGCACCCGTTTATCGCGTATATTAACGGTGCGTACAAGGTGCGTATCGGTGACTATTCCTCTGAGGAACGCATCGCGACAAAGATAAACTCTGTTCCGAAACTTGCATCCGAAATCGCTCTTGAATGCGCCGTTCCGTCAAAGACTTGCGTTATGGTAGTCGATCCCGAAACTAATGTCATCTACTTTGAGTATGACGACGGCGGAGATAGAATGCTTGGACTGTCCGCTATGGACAAGGATGGTGAAAAGCAGTATTTGCGTACACCCGCAGGCAGACTTTATGACGGACTCTTTCTTTATGAAAGGTATGTAAAGGACGGAGTTGACGGTGTAGAGCTTACCAATATGCTTCCGCTTGAAGATTACATCGCAGGAGTTGTCCCTTATGAGATTAGCCCTGACTGGCCTATGGAGGCACTCCGTGCCTTTGCTATAACGGTGCGCGGCTATACGGTAAAGAATTTCAATCGACATTACAGCGCATATGGCTTTGACATCTGCAATACCACGCATTGTCAGGTTTACCGCGGTATCGGCAGTGCAAATGATGCTGTTTTTGAGGCGGTTTCGGGAACAAAGGGTATGGTGCTTACAAATGGCGACGAAATAGCATCTACCTATTATTCGTCCTCGACAGGCGGTTATACTGCAGGCTCTAAGGACACGTGGGGCGGCAGTGACTCTGCATATCTTGTCCCGACATACACCCCTTGGGAGAGGTATTCCGAGCATAACAACGGACTTTGGGAATCGCAGGTTAGCGGAAGCGAGCTTGCAGAGTATCTGAGAAGCAAGGGATATAAGCTAAACGGCGATGTTGCCGATATTGAGATTACCGATTATTCGGGTGACGGTCCGTATGTATATTCTGTAACCTATACAAGCACAAAGGGCGACAAACTTGTCGTGTCACGCTGTGACAAGGTGCGTACTTCCATATCAAAATATGTAAACAGTGCAAATTTTGTAGTAGGAAAGGGTACACTAACTTACAGCTATGACGATGTTGCAGAGATAGACTTTGACAGCACATACAGCTTTACCACGGGTAATTATTCAGCTCTTGAAGAAGAAACGCCTAAGGTACTTACGGCAGACGGTGTTATAAGCCTTGATGAAAAGCGTACATATGTCGAGGGGACTGACGGTGCAAACCGTGTAGAGCTTTCAAAAACGTATGTTGCCACTGGCGAAAGCGGATATTATCACGACCTTTATTCTACCCCAGGTGTAACGCTTATCCGCCGTACAAAGACGGTTGTGGCAGATGACGAAAATACATTTATCTTTGCAGGAAAAGGCTGGGGACACGGGGTAGGCATCAGCCAGTACGGCACACTTGACCTTGCCGAAGCGGGGGCAACTGCCGAGCAGATATTAAAGCTGTATTTTCCTGAGCTTTATATCTGTGACTACCGCGAAGTCGGCGAAGAGGAAACAGAAGAAAAAGAAAATTAAAAAAATAAAAATTCCGTGAGGATTTTTATAAATTAAAGCGACTAACACGCGTATAACAATGAAAGGAACTTTTAAAAAATGAAAAAGATCATCACACTTGTACTTACAGTTGTGCTCTGCGTAAGCCTTGTAGCTTGCGGCGGCAGCAAGACCACCGATGTTATTCCCACAGTAGACGAAGCTACCGTTGGCGGCCAGCACTGGGCAAAGTTCGTAAGCGAGCTTGAGGCAAATCCCGAGGCAACTGCTGAGGAGCTTGCAAACGCACTTATCTCTCTTGAGATCAACCAGTTTATGGGTATGGCAATGCCTATTGAGGACGGCGCTGAGTATTTCCCCGGCTTTGACAACTACGTTATCACCGGCTATGAGTCCGCTGCAAACTTTATGCCTATGATGGGCTCTATCGCATATGTCGGCTACATCTTTGAGCTTGCTGAGGATGCTGATGCTTCGGCATTTATCGAAACTCTTACTGCCAATGCAAATCCCCGTTGGAACATCTGCGTAGAGGCTGACCAGACCGTTGCAGGCTCCAAGGGTACAACCGTATTCTTCCTTATGTGTCCCTCCACCTACGATATGGGCGGCGAAGACGCAGGAATGGCTCTCTAATCATTTAAAACTTGTTTGTATGTAAAAGCGGTATGGCAGCCATACCGCTTTTTTACCGAAAGGAATTTTAAATGCTGTTTTCAAGTATTCCGTTTTTGTACTATTTTTTACCCACTGTACTTGTACTGTATTTTGCAGTCCCGTTTAAATTCAAGAATCTGATACTTCTTATATCGAGTCTGTTCTTTTATTTTTACGGCGAACCCGTATATGTACTGCTGATGCTGTTTTCCTGCCTCTCAAGCTTTGTTCACGGTATTCTCATAGACAAATACCGCGGTACAAAGCGCTCTAAAGGATTTCTTGTATCATCGGTGGTAACAAGCGTTCTGCTGCTCGGTTTTTTTAAGTATTCCGACTTTTTTATCAGCAATGTCAACGCTATCTTCCGCTCCGACATTGCGCTTCTCGGCATTGCGCTTCCTATAGGCATCAGCTTTTTCACCTTCCAGACTCTCAGCTATACTATCGACGTTTACCGCGGAGAAGCCGAGGTGCAAAAGAGTTTCGTCCGCCTTGCCACTTATGTTGCGCTATTTCCGCAGCTTATAGCAGGACCTATTGTCCGCTATACAACTGTTGAGGCGGAGCTTTCAGAGCGTACCCACTCCTTTGAAAATTTTGCTTGCGGTGCAACGCGCTTTACATTGGGACTTGCAAAAAAGGTGCTTATTGCGAATGTTCTTTATGAATTTTGCGAAACCTTCCGCGTCTCCGATGATAAGTCCGTGGTGTTTTACTGGCTATATGCTATCGCCTTTTCGCTACACATTTATTTCGACTTTTCGGGTTACAGCGATATGGCGATAGGTCTTGGCAAGATTTTCGGCTTCCATTTTCTTGAGAACTTCAATTACCCGTATATTTCAAAGAGCGTTGCCGAGTTCTGGAGAAGATGGCATATGTCGCTTGGAACGTGGTTCCGCGACTATGTGTATATCCCGCTTGGCGGCAACCGCGTTTCAAGGTGGCGTTGGCTTTTCAACACGCTTGTCGTGTGGCTCCTGACGGGCTTCTGGCACGGAGCTGCCTGGACATTCATTATCTGGGGACTTTACTTTGCGGCATTCCTTATGCTTGAAAAGTTCTTCCTCGCCAAATTTTTTGAAAAGATACCGCGTGTATTCTCGCACATCTATGTGCTTGTTGCCGTAGCAATCAGCTTTGTTGTATTCAATGCGGTAGATATGTCCGAGGCACTCGAAGACATTGGCGGTATGTTCGGCGCGCTTGATATTCCTCTTTGGTCAAAGGAGACCGGCTATTATCTTTCAAGCTATGCAGTTCTCTTTATAATCAGCCTTGTTGGTGCAACACCGCTTGTTAAAAATACAGTGCTAAAACTCAAGGAAAACAAAAAAGCCCTTGCGGTAATAGATACCGCCGAGCCTGTTGTTATAGTGACACTGCTTACTGTTATAACCGCGTGCCTTGTGAACGGCTCCTTTAACCCGTTCCTTTATTTCAGATTTTAAGGAGGCAGAGAAATGAAACATAAGAATATAGTTGTTACAGTAGTTTTCTGCCTTTTTATCGCGGTTTTTTTCCTGCTCTGCATTTTTCACTCACCAAAGGCAGAGTCAGAGAGCGAGAGAAGACCGCTTGCGCAGATGCCTTCGCTGACTCTTGATAACATTTTCAGCGGCGATATCGCAGGCGACCTCGAGGAATATACCGCCGACCAGTTTCCTGCACGTGACACCTTCCGCAAACTGTACACCTGGTACAGAATGAACATTATGAATCTTGGCGAGACAAACGACCTTGCTATTAAGGACGGATATATTTCAAAAATAGAGTCGGGACTAAATGAAGTGTCAATGAATAAGGTTCTTGCTTCGTTCAATAATATTTACGAAAAGTATCTTAAGGATAACGGCGGCAAAACTTATCTCTCCATAGTTCCTGATAAAAACTATTATTTTTCGGAAAAGTACGGGTATATCTCGCTTGACTATGACAGACTTGTGAGCGAAATAACCGAAGGGTTACCCGCGGCTGAGTATATAGACATATTCGATGCACTCACCCTTGAGGACTACTACAAGACTGACACGCACTGGAGTCAGGATAAAATACTGAATGTTGCTAAAAAGCTTGCCGATGCGCTCGGAGTAGAGATTTCGGATGAATACAGCGAAAATACGCTGTATCCGTTCTACGGTGTGTATCACGGTCAGAGCGCACTCGACCTTCCTGCCGAGAATATCATTTATCTTACAAACGATATTCTCGATGCCTGCACCGTATATGACTATGAAACTGGCAAAACGGGCAGTATCTACAATCTTGAACTGTTTAGTTCAAAAGAACCGTATGACGTTTTTCTCTCGGGTACAAGAGCGCTGCTCAGAATAGACAATCCTCTTGCAAAGGAGAAAAAGGAGCTTGTCGTTTTCCGCGACTCCTTTGGCTCAAGCCTCATTCCTCTTCTTGCGGAGGGGTACAGCAGTATTTATGTTGTGGATATACGCTATATGAGTGCATCGCTCCTTGGCGAATATATCGACTTTGAAAACGTAGACGCACTTTTCCTTTACAGCACGCTTATCCTTAACAGCAATCCGTCATTCAAATAAAAAAATCGGCTATATAGCCGATTTTTTTATTTGTTGTTTTCCGTCGGGATTACTGTGTTTGCCCAAAAGCCGCTTTTCAGCATAATAAGCCCTATCGCAAGCTTGAGTGCATCGGATACCTGAATTATCAAATATACAGGGACGATGCCGAGATCTGTGAAGCTGCATAAAACGAAGGCAAGAAGCGCGGGACATAGCCAAGTATAAACGCTGTCAAAGAGGAAGGTGACAAGCGTTTTACCGCCGCTTCGGACAGTGAAGTATATCGAGTGGACAAGCGCGTGTATAGGCAGTGTAATTCCCGATACGATAAGCAGTTCGGTGGCTATTGAGCGCACCTCGCTTTCGACATTGTAAAGCAGAGGTATGAAATATGCCGCGACAGCGAGTGCTGCGCCGATGAAAATGTGGGACGCAAAGGTGAAGAACAGGAGCTTGTTGTCAAGGTCTATAGCCTTTTCTTTTTCACCCTTGCCAAGCTCGCGTCCAACGATAATTGATATCGCCGTACCCATTGCAAACATTATGATACAGAAGAGATTCCACGCGGTTGCGTTGATGTTTATTGCCGCGTATGCGAACAGACCTTTTGAAGAATAGCATTTGTTGATATAGGTAGTTCCGAGTGACCACAGCACCTCGTTTATCAGCAAAGGAGAGCCTGTAACGGCGATTTTTTTGACAAGCTCTGCCGGTACATGAAGAGAGCGGTATGCACCTGTGGCAAATACAAACTTTTTAGCGCGAATGTGTGTATACAGTACAACCACAAGCATTTCGACATAGCGGGAAAGAACAGTTGCTATCGCCGCACCGCGGATTTCAAGACGGGGAAATCCGCATTTACCGAAGATAAGCATATAGTTGAAAACGAGGTTGATAACTATTGCAACAACGCTTGCCACCATCGGTACAAAGGTGTCGCCCATTTCGCGCAGGGTGCTTGAATATACCTGCACCACCATAAACGGGATAAGACCTATAAGCATAATGTTCAGGTAGTCTAAGGCATATCCCGAAAGTATT
>JAZSKM010000148.1:0-1964 GCA_045534835.1 Eubacteriales bacterium
ATGGCTACGATCCGACTTTATCCAGGATAAAGAAATGACAAAAATAACCTTAATCACCGTCGGCACACTCAAAGAGGATTATCTGAAAAGCGCAGTCGAGGAATATAAAAAAAGACTCTCACTATATGCAAGAGTCGAAGAAATAAATATTAAAGAGGAACGCATCAAAAACGAGAGCTCGTCTGCCGAGGTTGAGAGAGCGCTGTCGCTTGAAGGCGACAGAATTACAGCTGCGCTACCGAAGGATTCCTACAAGATAGCTCTCTGCATTGAAGGAACACAGTATTCCTCGGTCGAGCTTGCGGCTCTGATATCAAAGGCAGAGGACTGCTGCGGAAAAATCAGTCTGATAATAGGCTCATCACACGGTCTTGCGCTCAAGGTAAAGCAGGCTTGCGACCTTATGCTGTCGTTTTCGAAAATGACATTCCCCCACCAGCTTATGAGAGTAATTTTATACGAGGCACTATACCGCTCTTACACGATAATTGCAAACAAAAGCTATCATAAATAGTTCAAATCGGCTCTTTTGGGAAGCTTTTTGCCATAGAATGATTTGAGTATCTTTTATCGCCGGTAACCTCTTTTATAAGCTCTATCGCCGTAGGAAGCTTTGGCACAGCATCCTCGCTTTTTAACTCAACCTCCAGAACGGCCGTATTCAAAAATTGCGGATACTCGTCTATTTCCAGCGTATATCCGAGATATTCTACGGTATGGCGTTTTTTATAAAGCGGAGAGCAGTCGCTTGCGATGTGGGATTTCAGCTCAAGATATTTCTGCTCTGTAATTTCGCATTCCGATTCAATACAGGTCATTGAGCTGACTCGCCGCTTAGTATTCTCGGTATATTCCACCTTATCGGGATAGCATCTCTTTCTCACCCTTCTGGTAGCTCCGTCTAAATCTTCAAGATAAATCTGCTCGATATCGCTGACCGTATAAGACTCCATTTTTGAAAGCACTTCAAAATCAGGCTTGCGAATCAGGTATTTACGCTCTGTTTCCAAGGAGCTTTGCATTTTTCGGACTTCCTTTTTTTATTTTATTCTAACATATTTTGTAGAATTTTACAATAAAATTAATAAATATTTAAAGTTTTGTCGTTTTTTTCTTGACTTAAATATTTTTATATGGTAGAATATTAACGATTAAAGATTTTCTCAAATTACTAGATTACGGAGGTGCATCCTATGCCCGCTACTAAAAAAACTGCCGATGTCGAGACTTCTGCCGCTGCAAAGAAGGCTACACCCAAGAAAGCTGCACCGAAGGCATCGTCAACAACTGCCGCGAAAACTACGGTCAAAAAGAGCACTGCTACGAAGAGCACTTCCGCAAAGAGCACCGCAGCAAAGAGTACTGCGGCCAAGAGTGCTGCAGCGAAAAGCACTGCTGCTAAGAGCACTGCGACAAAGAGTACCACAGCAAAAAGCACTGCTGCTAAGAGCACTGCGACAAAAAGTATCGCAGCAAAAAGCACTGCCGCTAAAAGCACTGCGACAAAAAGTACCGCAGCAAAAAGCACTGCCGCTAAGAGTACTACAGCGAAAGGCACTGCTGCTAAGAGTACTACAACGAAAAGCACTGCTGCGAAGAACACCGCTGCGAAGAACACCGCTGCAGAGAATCCCACTGTACAAAATGCTGCCGTAGAGAATGCTACCGTAGAGAATGCTGCTGCGGACACCGCCGTTCCTACCGTTACCGTAAGAAAAGTAATAAAAAGAGTAATTAAAAAGGTTCAAAAGCCTGTCAATGACGAAGCCGAAAGTCAGGAAGCTCCCGCAGAGGAAGCATCTGTTGAGGAATCCCCCGCCGAAGAGGCTCCTGTTGAGGAAGACCCTGTTGAGGAAGCTCCCACCGAAGAGGCTCCTACTGAAGAAACTCCTGCCGAAGAAGCTCCTGCTGAAGAAGCTCCTGTTGAAGAAGCTCCTGCCGAGGAAGCTCCCACCGAAGAGGCT
>JAZSKM010000079.1:0-3187 GCA_045534835.1 Eubacteriales bacterium
AAGATCGAACCCTCTCCTCTCTGGCTCAGAATGAGACTTCGCGCTTCCGGCGTTCGTCCCATAAATAATATAGTTGATATTACGAACTA
The DNA here is from genome assembly GCA_045534835.1 of Eubacteriales bacterium. Classification (GTDB taxonomy): domain Bacteria; phylum Bacillota; class Clostridia; order Oscillospirales; family CAG-272; genus UMGS902. Next base: position 90 of record JAZSKM010000079.1, read on the forward strand.
TGTAATGCTTGAGTACGGTCAGCCTATGCACGCCTTTGACTATGCTTGTATAGACGGCAGCGCAATTACCGTCCGTACCGCAAAGGCAAACGAAACCTTTAAGTCGCTTGATGATAAGGGCCATACTCTTGGGGCGGGGATGCTTGTTATCTCTGTGGACAAAAGGGCTGTTGCGCTTGCAGGCGTTATGGGCCGCGCAAACTCCGAGATTACAGAGAATACCTCGACTGTTGTATTTGAGTCTGCTAACTTCTACGGTGCTTCTGTCCGTATTACCTCGCGCAAGCTTGGTATGCGTACCGAGTCGTCAGGCCGCTTTGAAAAGGGACTTGACCGTGAGAACACATATGCGGCGCTTGAGCGTGCCTGCGAGCTTGTAAACCTGCTCGGAGCAGGCGAGGTGGTAAGCGGAATTGTTGACGTTTATCCCGGCAAGAAAGAAGCGACTAAGATTAAGCTTGAGCCTGAGCGTATCAATAAGTTCCTCGGTATTGATGCTACCGAAGCGTTTATGCGCGAAACTCTTGAAAAGCTTGATTTCACTATTGACGGTGATATTGTTACCGTTCCCTCGTTCCGTGAGGACGTTGAGGGAATGCAGGACCTTGCGGAAGAGGTAGTCCGTATTTACGGCTATAATGAAATTCAGTCTACAGGCATTTCCGGAAATATGACTCAGGGACAGAGAAGCCCGTCACAGAATTTTGAAGTAGGACTTCACAAGCTGCTTCTCGGTATGGGACTTGATGAGATTTGCACATTCTCGTTTATTTCTCCTAAATATTATGATAAAATCAATCTTCCAACAGACAGCGCTAAGAGAAATTCCATAGTTATTTCCAATCCTCTCGGTGAGGATACAAGCGTAATGCGTACGACCGCACTTCCGTCTATTATGGAGGTTCTTGCGCGTAATGCTAATTATTCTAACGAAAAGGTTGGACTTTACGAGATTGCAACAACCTATACTCCTACCGAAGAGGGTAAGCTTCCCGACGAGCGTAAATGTATTACTCTCGGCTTCTACGGACGAGGCGACTTCTTTACTATGAAGCAGATGTGTGAAACTGTTGCAAAGTACGCGAGAGTTAAGTTTGAGTATGTGCGCGACAGCGAAAATCCCTCATATCATCCCGGCAGATGCGCAAATATCGTACTTGCAGACGGTACAGTACTTGGCACAATGGGACAGGTACATCCGAGCGTTGCAGCAAACTATGATATGGATATGCCGGTCTTCGTAGCTGAAATTGACCTCCCCTTGCTTTGTGCTAATAAGGGCGCAGAACCCGAATACAAGCATCTTCCCAAGTTTCCGGCTTCCTCCCGTGACTTCTCTTTTGTATGTGACGAGGCTCTTGAGGTTGGTGCTATTGAAAAGGTTATGTATACAAGCGGCGTAAAGCTTCTTGAGGATGTTAAGCTTGTTGACATCTACCGCGGCTCCCAGATAGGTGAGGGCAAGAAGAGCGTTACCTTCCGTATCGTGCTTCGCAGTGCTGACCGAACTCTGACTGTTGAAGAGGCTGACAAGGCTGCAAAGAAGATCCTTGGAAATATGGAGCAAAAGCTCGGTATTACCATACGTCAGTAAAATTAAAAAAGGACGAGAGATTCTCGTCCTTTTTTTACGCATAGTTTGTCTTGCTTTTTCATAGAATGCAGTAACAAAAACTGCGTAAAGGAGAAAACTATGAAAGCAGAGAACAGCGATAAAAAGGAATTTGTAATGCCACTGAAAAATACCGTACAGGTTGAAAAGGGCGGGCAAAACATATTTTTTGAGAGCGGCGGAGAGTATGTGTTGCCCGACTATATGCCAAAGGTAGAAAAACTGCTGCGCACAGAAACAAAGGCTTTGCAGCCTGCGCGATATATTTCCGGTAGCGAAGCGCAGATGTCGGGCAACCTGCTTCACTCGCTGATTTACATAGGAGATGAGGGTGAAGTCAGTGCAACTGTGCTTCCGTCAAAATATGAGTTTGCGGTGACGTATGATAAGGAGAGCGAAAACTGCGAAATAATGGCATCGCCTGTTATCGACAGTGTGAACTGTCGCATAAGCGCACCGAGAAAGGTAAATGTACGTACAAAACTTCACGGTATAACGCGCGTTATCGGTGAAAGGGACATAACACCTGTGATGCCCGAGGACACAAAAGGTTTGCATACACTCTGCGGCGAAATCGACAGTGTTAAAACAAAGATTTTGCGTATGGATAACCTTACGGTTTCGGAAACGATGGAGATAAACGACACTGAGGATGCAAGACTGATATGGTGCGGTGCAAATGCTGCGGTAACAGACCTGCGCGTGAGCGATGGCGGCGTGCAGGTACGCGGTGACATCTATGTAAAAGTGCTGAGCGCAAACGGCACTGCCGCAAAAATGCATACCAAGAAAGTTCCGTTTGAGGAATTTCTTGACGGCGACATATCGCGAAAGGCAATGGCAAGTGCGAGCGCAAAAGTGGTTTCTACAGAGGCGAGCAGAGAGCAGGGTCAAGAAGCACTCGTGGATGTAACTGTGTGCATTGAAGCCGTTGTAGATATGCAGGATAAAGTGAATGTAATGTTTGATGCATTTTCTGAATATTCAAATGCCGATGTTGAATATCATACCATACCTTGCACAAGAGCAGTTGCCTGCCGCAGCGGTGTGTATAACGTTAGCGGTAGTTTGCCACTTTCCTCTCTACAGGGATTTACAGAGATGCTTGATGCCACAGGAGAGACGACACTTGATGAAGTGAATGCCGAGGGCGGAAAAATCACTCTCGGCGGAAGAAGTAATATGCATTTTATATTTAATACCGACAGTGGGTATTCTTCATCTGAGGGTACAATACCGTTTAAGATAGTGGTAGATGCCGAAACTCCGCAAAATCTTGAAGTAGTGCCAAATGCATCGCTTTTGTCTGTTAGAACAAGGACCGATGGTGAAAATCTTGTGTGCGATATGGAAATAGCGGCGAGTGTACGCGCGCTTGAAAAAAAGGAATGCGAAGCCGTAAAGCGTGTAAGCACAGACAAGGCTAAAACGTATGAAAAATGCGAACATCCGCTCTGCCTTATATATCCAAAAGGCGAGAGTCTAA
>JAZSKM010000149.1:0-2530 GCA_045534835.1 Eubacteriales bacterium
TTTGCAATAGCAAAAGAGAGGCATATGCCTCTCTTTTGCTATTTTACAGACCGCAGCCCGTATGGTTTATAGGGAGCTGTATTAAGAATCTCGCAGTATAAAAACCTTTCTTCGCTGTCGAGATAATACGCGATTTTGTAAGATTTTATAAACTTGTTGCAGTCGGCATAATGCTGCACTACCACCGTTGTAACATCATCATTGGTGTATTCTTCTATTATGTCAAATGACTGGTTTTCATCACTTGCGCTTGTGTTGATATAAAGTGTCATATCATCCACATAAAGCTGCGATGCGAACATTTCTTTTGTAACAGTAGTGCCAAACTTGTCCTTTGAAAGCTTTGCAAAGTCAGCAAATGTCAAAACTCCGTCGTCGCCGTAATGACAGCGGATATAGTGAGCGAACAGCGGTGCATTCCACTCACCGTACTTTGCAAAGTCATAGTACTGTGCAAACGTCAGCCAATTGAAAATCGCGGTCTCGGCTGCTGTTTGCGGCACTGCCGCACTTGCATTTTCTCTAGGTGCTTCCAAAAACTCCATATAGCAGTCAACAGAGTCGGTAATAATAGTTTTGTAATCGCCTATTGGCAGTGAGTCCATTTTTGACTCGGTCACGGTGAAATTGAAAGCCATTTTGTACCCGTAAACCTTAGTGTCACGGATGATTTCCCAATTTGAAATTTTAACGGTAGCAAATTCCAAAAACTCCGAGTACCCCTCGATGAAACCGCGCAGGAAAAGCAGGCAGTTGTCCGAGAAGTTTCCGTCGAAGTTAAATTCATCCCACACGTCAAGCGAGGTTAATGTAATGCGCTCATCCTCTTTTTTGATATGCTCACTTTTGTCCTTCCCATCGGCAAGAATCTCGGTCATAATTACGGGGACGTTTGACGGGGTAGGGGCTTTTTCTTCGCACGAGGTAAGAAAAAGGCATATAAATAAGGTCAAAAAAAGAAACTTTTTCATCTTGAACTCCGTTAGATTTTATATACCTACAGTTTAGCATACCTCGGTGTACTTTTCAAGATTTTTTATTATGCAGTCCCTTTGTCGCGGGATTGTTCAGCAGCCTGCCGTCTGAATCGAAGCGTGATCCGTGGCAGGGGCAGTCCCACGATCGCTCTTGATCATTCCATTTCAGCGCACAACCGAGATGCGGACATCGAGGAGCTGTAGGCCGCAGCAGGTTTACGGCGGATTCAAGAGCGTTTAATGCAACCTGCGGCTTTAAAATTGAGCGTGACGGTGAGAATAACGAGGTGTACTCGTTATCCTTTTCTAAGATCAGGTCACGGATAAGGTCGGCTGCGACCATAGAGCTTGTCATTCCCCATTTGTTAAATCCGGTGGCTACATAAAGGTTGGGCGTGCTTTTTGAATATTGCCCGATATACGGAATGCCGTCGGGCGTAATGCAGTCCTGCGTGGCAAAGCGGAATTCTATCGGACAGTGTGGAAAATACTTTTTTGCAAAGTTTTCCGCATCTCGCCACCCATGAGATTCCTTGCCGGTTCTGTGCGCGCCGCAGCCGATAAGCAGGTATTCGCCTGCACGGCGAAGTGACAGACCGCCTTTTTTACCGTCTTTGTACATACCGTCTGTTTGTTTGTCGGCTTTTATTCCTATTACATATGCGCGTTCCTGATACATTTTGAGAAAATACATACCGTGACGGTTTATAAACGGGAAGTGCGTGGTAACGACAAACTTTTTTGCCCTGATTTTTCCGCGGTTTGTATACGCAATTCCGTTTTCGATTTTTTCCACCTTGGTATGCTCATATACAGTGAGATCGCCTAAAATATGACGTAGAAACTTAAGCGGATGAAACTGTGCCTGATTATCGAAGCATATGGCACCGAGCGTATAAACGGGAAGTGATGTTTCCGAATATCTGTGAGGTATTTTTAGTTTCGCAAGCGCGTCAAGCTCGTTTTCCATTTCCTTCGGCGTGCTGAGTGCGTATAGATAAGCGCTTGTCTCTTCAAAGTCGCAGTCGAAGTCTCGGCAAAGCTTGCGGTATTTTTGGACAGCGCCTTGATTTGCATTATAGTACATCCGCGCTTTGTCTGCTCCCATTTCGCTGAGCAGTCTTGAATAAATGTATCCGTGCTGCGATGTTATTTTTGCAGTTGTGTTTTTTGTAACGCCGCTACATACGGTGTTTGCCTCGGCAATAATACAGTTTACATTTGCGCGGCGAAGCTCGTGCGCTATAAGAATACCTGCTATACCGCCTCCGATTATAAGGACATCGGTTTGACGGTCGCCGTCAAGCGTGTCAAAACTTGGCACAGCCACATCTTCCCATATTGATTTGATTATGTTTTTCATTTGTATCACCTCAAAATGAGTATGTACCGAAAAAATCGAAAGGCAGCAAAAAAAGTAAAAATAAATTAAAAAAATTCAATATAGGGGTTGATTTTTCAGTTTGTCTGTGGTAATATATAAAGGCTTGCAAAGAGCAACAAGGAGAAGTCGCCTAGTTGGTCGAGGGCGCGCGACTGGAAATCGCGTAATC
>JAZSKM010000017.1:0-2606 GCA_045534835.1 Eubacteriales bacterium
GAACGCAGGCGTTCCTAACGTTTCCTACAACGGCTATACCGTACGCGAGCGCGCCAACACCTTCATCATTTCTTCCAGAATCAACTGGGCTCCCTACTATGAGTTCGTTGTAAACGCTGTTGCAAACGGCGAGGATATACCCGCTGACTGGACCGGCACTATCGAGACCGGCTCTGTAGTTCTTACCGATGTTAACGAGCAGGCTGCTGCTGCAGGTACTGTAGAAGCAATCGAGGCTGCTAAGACTGCTCTCGTTAACGGCGAAGTTAACGTATTCGACACCGCTACCTTCACTGTAGGCGGCGAAGCTCTCACTTCCTACCTTGCAGACGTTGACACCGACGCTGCATACGAGAAGGATACTGAGGTTATTTCTGACGGTGCTTTCCACGAATCCGAGTTCCGCAGCGGGGCTTACTTCGATATCGCAATCGACGGTATCACCACTCTTAACTCCGCATTCTAATTAATAATTCCAACAAGTACATAGGCGAGGTTTTTAATAGCCTCGCCTACACTTGTTATTTTAGCAATAACGTAAAAATACAAGGCTTGCGTTTTTACATTATTGCTAAAGTAATTCTTACCAAGGAGGTATAACCTTGAGCTTTGCTATCGAACTTAGAGGCATTACCAAAACCTTCGGCAGCGTTGTTGCAAACGATAATGTTAATCTGACTGTTGCGCGCGGCGAGATACTCTCTATCCTCGGCGAAAACGGCAGCGGAAAGACTACGCTGATGAATATGATTGCCGGAATATACTATCCCGACCACGGTCAGATATTCATTGACGGTGAAGAGGTTGTTATCCGCTCTCCGAAGGATGCGTTCAATTATAAAATTGGTATGATACATCAGCATTTTAAGCTTGTTGATGTGTTCACCGCTACCGAGAATATCATTCTCGGACTTGAAAATGAGGGGAAATACAATATTAAAAAGGCGGCGGCGCGCGTAAAAAAGATAAGCGAGCAGTACGGCTTTGAAATTGATCCGGATAAGAAAATATATGAGATGTCGGTTTCGGAAAAGCAGACTGTTGAGATAATCAAGGTGCTTTACCGCGGCGCGGACATTCTAATTCTGGACGAACCTACCGCAGTTCTTACCCCTCAGGAAACACGGAAACTTTTTGCAGTGCTTCGCAAGATGCGCGACAGCGGCAAGGCTATTATAATTATCACTCACAAGCTGCACGAGGTACTCTCCCTTTCGGACAGAGTTTCCGTTCTCTGCAAGGGTAAGTATATCGGCACTGTAGAAACTGCAACTACTAACGAAAATGAGCTTACCGAAATGATGGTGGGCAAAAAGGTTACGCTGAACATAGAACGCAGTGAGCCGAAAAATGCCGAGGTTCGTCTTGAGGTCAGGGACATCACCTGCATCAACCGCGAGGGAGTCAGGGTCCTTGACGATGTTACATTTACTGCAAACGCAGGAGAGATACTCGGTATTGCGGGCATCGCAGGCAGCGGTCAGCGTGAACTGCTTGAGTCTATTGCAGGACTTCAGAGGCTGAATGAGGGTGATATTCTTTATCACAATCCAAAGACAGGCGAGGTCGATGATCTTCGCAATAAGACTCCTCTGCAGATAAGAGAGCTTGGTGTCCGTCTTTCCTTTGTTCCCGAGGACCGTCTTGGAATGGGACTTGTCGGCAATATGGATATTGTCGATAATATGGCACTTCGCTCCTACCGGCGCGGCAAGAGTATGTTCGTTGAACGCAAAAAGCCGAAGAATCTTGCAGAGGATATTATAAAGCAGCTTGAGGTGGTTACACCGAGCGCAAGCACGCCTGTTCGCCGTCTTTCGGGCGGTAATGTTCAGAAGGTGCTTGTCGGACGTGAAATATCGTCTGCGCCTACCGTTTTGATGGCAGCATATCCAGTAAGAGGACTTGATATTAACTCCTCTTATATGATATACAATCTGCTTAATCAGCAGAAGGAAAAGGGAGTAGCCGTGATATTTGTCGGCGAGGACCTTGACGTATTGCTTGAACTCTGCGACCGTATTCTTGTTATCGGCTCGGGACACATCACGGGCGTTGTTGATGCAAGAACCGCTACAAAAGAAGAAATAGGTCTGCTTATGACGAAAACAGTAGAAAAGGGGGGAACTGAAAATGAAAACGCATGATAAAGTGCGCGAGCCTCTTTTTCACATTGTAAAGCGTGACGGACTTGTATGGTGGAGATCACTGCTTGTCCGTGCTGCTGCAATTATTGTGGCACTGCTTTTCAGCGGAGCGGTTTCTTATCTTCTCACGGGTGAAAATCCTATGAAGATTTACGCAACTATGTTTGACGGTGCTTTCGGCACCCCCCGCCGTATGTGGAACCTTTTTCACGCACTGGCAATGCTCCTTTGCGTATCAATAGCTGTTACTCCCGCGTTCAAAATGCGCTTTTGGAACATCGGTGCTGAGGGACAGGCACTTATAGGCGGCTTTGCGTCGGCTGTATGTATGCTTAAGCTTGCGGGAGTTATTCCGGATGCGCTTATGATACCTGCTATGATACTTGCGAGTATGCTTGCGGGTGCTATTTGGGGCGTTGTTCCTGCAATTTTCAAGGCTAAGTGGGGTACAAACGAAAC
>JAZSKM010000109.1:0-3333 GCA_045534835.1 Eubacteriales bacterium
CTTTGATGAGGCGAACCGCAAGACCTTTGAGCTTGACCTCAGAGGTACCAAGGGCGGCGACTTCACCGGCGCTGCTGGAAAGCCTGACGGTTACTGTACCGTTTTGGACGTACTCTACGTCATTGACGAGGTTCTTAATGATAAGGGTTATGCATGCGATGCAAACGCAGACGGCGATGTTACTCTTGCCGATGTTCTTCGTGTAGTTAGCTATATTAACGGTTAAATAAAAAAATGTCGGCGGAAACGCCGACATTTTTTTGTTAGCTTTGCATTTGTTTTCTTAGAAAATCGATAAGTTTCTTCTCCTCGCGTGAAATTTTCACCTGAGAAAGTCCGAGCTGCTCTGCGGTGGACTGTTGTGACATATCTCTGTAATATCGCAACAGAACGATTTTTTGCCATAGCTCGGGAAGCTTTGAAAGCGCTTCTGTCAGTGAAAGTTTTTCAAGTGTTTTTTCGTTTTCATCCTGCGAGTACAGCGTATTTTCAAGTGTAAAGTTATCCTCCTCGCCGAACAGCGGCTCAGAAAGTGAAACAGCCGGTGACACAGCACACAATGCCGCGGCTGCTTCTTCGGGGGATACCTCACAGAGCTTTGCGATTTCTTCTATTCGCGGGGTGCAGCCGTTTTCCCTGATATAGTTTTCCTTGGCGCGCATTAACAGCGCGCCAAGCCGCTTTTGCGGGCGGCATATCTTTATAAGTCCGTCATCTCGCAGGAAGCGGCGAATTTCACCGAAGATAAGGGGAACTGCATAGGTAGAGAACACGCAGCCGCGCGACAGGTCGAAGCTACGTATTGCTTTAAGCATACCTATGTTGCCTATCTGTATCAGGTCATCAAGCTCCACGCCTCTTCCGCAGCACTTTAATGCGATACTTTGCACAAGTCCCGCATTAAGTGTCATAAGCTCGGCGGTCGCTCTTTCGTCGCCCGCCTGAGAGCGGCGTATAAGCTCTGAATTTCCCGAAAATTTTGTTTCTTCCATTATATCGATAGCGGAGATAAAGTTTTTGTGAGAGTGACTTTTGTGAATTTACCAACCTTTGATGTAAGCGTGAGCTTGTCCATAAAGCTTTCCATAACGGCAAATCCCATTCCGCTTCGCTCACCTGTACTGTCGGTCGTATATAAAGGAGTTTTTACAAGCTCGGTGTCGGCAATTCCGCAGCCTTTATCCTTTATCTCAATTTTCACTGTGCGGTTATCGAAAAGTCTTACGGTTATGTATATCTCACCGCCGCTCTCGCGATAGGCGTGGACTATACAGTTTGTAACTGTTTTAGAAACAGCACATTTTATATCCGCAAGTTCATCTATCGTTGGGTTAAGCTGAGCGCAGAAGGCGCTCACTATAGCACGTGCAGCGCCCTCGTTCACAGATATTGCAGGTAGCCTCAGGCAAAGCTTGTTTATACAGTTCATCTTCATTTTAATTGTCCTTCCTGATTGTTTTTGTAAACGATAGTAACGACCTTCCCAAGACCGGCAAGCTCTATTATTCGTGCTATACGTGATGTTGGGTTCGCAATTCTGAATTCTGCGCCAAGGCGGTCGGCGGTTGCCTTTCTGCCCATTATTACGCCAAGTCCCGAGCTGTCCATAAAATCTACAGTTGCAAGGTCGAGTTCTATTACTTTAGGTCTTGCCGCTAAAAAGGTATCATCAAGTTCTTCACGGAGCGCCGATGCCCCGTGATGATCTATTTCGCCGACTATTGCGGCATATAGCGTATCTCCTTTTATCTCAGAGATTACACGAGCATTTCTGCGTATCATTTTTATTTTCCTTTCTTTTTTTGAAATTGTACCATTTATTAAGGTCGAAAGATGTAAATATTAAGGCTCAGGAATAATTTTTATTGAAAAAAGTGTAGCAGTATGATAAAATGTTGTCAGTAAATTCTACTTTAGACGAAAGAGAAGAATTATGAAAAGAAAAGTTGTTATAGTTTTGTGCTGTGCTATAGTTCTGCTTAGTAGTGTTTCCTGCTCGGGGAATAATATTCCCGAAGAAAGCACAAATGCAGTTACCACCGAGGCAACTCTACCGCCCGTGACTCTGCTCACCGAGCCAATGAATTTAGAGCCTGAAATTCCTGAGGAAACACGAATTCGCGTGGTTGCGGCAGGCGATAATATCGCTCACGACTCGGTAATCATCACCGCACGCACGGATGCTGACGGTAGCAGTGAATATGATTTCTCGAAGATTTATGCTGGCATTGAGAGCATAATTTCTTCTGCTGACATAGCGTTTGTCAATCAGGAGGCACCTGTCGGCGGTAAGGAGCTTGGCATTGCGGGGTATCCGAATTTCAATGCACCAAGTGAAATGGTTGAAGAGCTGATTGACATAGGATTTGATGTTTTCAATCTTGCTAATAATCATATGCTTGACAAGGGCGAAAAAGGATATTCAAATACTATTGAATATTTTAAAACCCTGCCTGTAGTGTCAATAGGCGGATACACTAAAAGTGATTACGACAACGTCCGTGTTCTTGATGTAAAAGGGGTTAAAATTGCATTTTTATCCTATACAACTCTCATAAATTACGGTCATGCCAGCGACCTTCCTTCGGGCAGTCAATATATTATTCCGTATGCGGATACAAACGTGATAACAAGGCAGGTCGGACTCGCAAAAGAGGCGGCAGATGTTGTTATCGTTTCGATGCACTGGGGCGACGAAAATGTATTTGGTGTGACTTCCGAGCAGCAAAAATATGCAACGCTGTGTGCAGACCTTGGTGTTGACGCGGTGCTCGGTCATCACTCTCACGTTGTCGGCGGTGTTGAGTATCTCGACGGTAAAGACGGCGGCAAAACACTTGTGGCGTATTCTCTTGGCAACCTTTGCTCGACTATGCTTTATGCACGCAATATGGTCGGCGAAATACTGTCGTTTGACATTGTCAAAGACGGCGATGAGTATGTTATAGAAAATGCGGTTGTTGATCCTGTAATAAGCCACTATAAGACAGATACTTCAAGGAAAGATAATCAGAATCTGCACGTGCGCTACGAGTCGCGTGTTTATTTGATGAAAGATTATACCGAGGAGCTTGCGCTTGCTCACGGCTCGCAAAATTGGGGCGCGTTCACCTTTGACACTCTGAAAAAGTTTGTTACCGACACGGTTGACGCTGAATTTTTGCCCGATTACCTTAAATAAAAAAATCCACGGCTTGGGGAGTTGGTCATAGGGACTATCGTACCGCACCACCACGAGATTCCGCCTACGGCGGTTTCGCCCCACGCTGTCATCTTGAGCGAAGCGAAGCGGAGTCGAAACCCGCAGGGCAAACGCGCTAGCGTTTGGATCTC
>JAZSKM010000081.1:0-18534 GCA_045534835.1 Eubacteriales bacterium
GAGATCCAAACGCTAGCGCGTTTGCCCTGCGGGTTTCGACTCCGCTTCGCTTCGCTCAAGATGACAGCGTGGGGCGAAACCGCCGTAGGCGGAATCTCGTGGTGGTGCGGTACGATAGTCCCTATGACCAACTCCCCAAGCAGGGTTTTTTTAATGAATTATTCTGCGGTGTAATCCTTGATAAGCTTAAGCATATAGATGGTAAGAGTACCGTCGGATTCGTTGAACTGGCCGCAAGCGTGAAGCTCAATCTCAACCTCGACTGCATTCTCAAAGTAATCATCCTCTACGGAAGGAACATAAAGCCTATCGCCGATGGTGCTAAGGATGTAGTTATTGAGCTTACCTGAGGTAGGATCGGTAACGGAGGATGTATCGCCAACATTTCCTACGGTGTACAGATAGTAGTAGCTTGTGTCAGCATCATACTTAACAGAGGAAACGCCCTTAAGATACTCCTTGGGTGCGTTCGTGTCGTCTTTTTTAAGAGCCATATGGCCAAAGTCATAATCCTCTTCGTCTGCAGAAGAGAGGTTGATAGTAGCCATAACAACGTCAACAGAGCCTATAGCCTCTGCAGTGTTTGTGGTCTTTACAGTATCTTCAGAATCCTTCTTCTTAAGCGTAGAAGCGATAGAAACCTCATCGTCAAATGCAGTGATGAACGCACGGTGGAACTCTTCGTCTGTGGTGGAAGAAAGGTCAGCCGCCATTGCAAGAACCTTGTCAAGTGAGTCATCACTTGCGGTAATATTGCCCTTATTGTCCTTGTAAAGTGCAACACCTGCAGCAAATGCGTTTTCAAGATCTGTAACATCTGTCTCGTTTTCAAAGGTAGTATTAACAGATGCAACCTTTACGAAGTCCTTGAGGTCGAAGAGGTTTTCAATAGTGACAGTGTAGGTATCATCATCATTCTTTTCAAGAGTGAGGGACGAATCCTTGGTGGCAATATAGTAGGTTTCTTCTCCTATAGTTGAAGATGCCTTTTCCCAATCGTAAACGGTCTTGCCGTTTTCCATTGCCTTTCTGTCAGCAGTGGAGAGGAATACCTGCGTACCCTCGTATGTAAGGGAGCTCGAAGTATATTCGTTAAGCTTCATAACGATAAGGTTGTTGGTAGAGGTGTAAACGCGGCCGCAAGAGAATGCGTTGTTTGCGGTAGACTGAATGCCTTTGCGTACACCTACGTTACCGTCTTTGTCAATGATAACAATAACCGAGTTGTCTTTAAGAGTTCTGCGTGTCTTGCTTACATCGCTATCGTTGGTTGCCTTAATCAGATTGGTCTGGGTGTTTACATCAGAGAATGCAAGACCCTCGGTATTGTCCCAGTATTCGACAGAAGCGTTTTCTATAGATGCAATAGCATAACCGTCGGCAGAAGCGCCGCGGGAAATAACAATACCTTCAAAAAGGGTTGGGAGCGCCGCTGCAAATGCATCAGCCTTGGTGTAGTCTTCAAATGCAGTGTAGCCTGCAACGTGGGCAGCAAGATTTTCTCTTGAAGCAAACTCGTCCTCTTCCATATCATATTCGCCGATGTCAATGTCGGTAATAGCGGAAAGATACCATTCACCGCTTGCGGTGTCAAGCACAGCAACCTTTACTAAGCCGTCGTCAACATAGAGCTCGTAATTATTACCGCCGATAGAAATTTCGGTGAGCTTCTTCTCATAAGCGGAAACGCTCATACCGAGAAGGTCTGCCATTCTCTCGGGGTAGGTGGAAATGATGAGGTAAGAGTGATTTACCTCGATATCCTCAATGGGAGGAGCAACGAAAACAACATTCTTGCCGACTACGGCATAGGAAACGTTATCCTTGCCTGCCTTGAGAGCATCAATGTAGTCATTCTCGAAGTCGATTTCCTCGAATGTGGGCATATTGGAAACAAACGCACCGGGGAAGCCGAAGTCGTAGTTGGTACCGCCAATCTTAACAGTTTCCTTTGAAGCGCCGAATGAGGTGAGTCTTGAGTATCCCATAGTGCCGCAGGTGAGGCCTATGGTGAGAATATTGTCTACTTCATTGTAGTAGTAGAAAATGAAATCGCCGGTAGCTACTTCTTCGCCGGTTATAATAACGTTAAGGGATGCCTCACCCTCTACCTCGCTTACGCTGGAAGAACTCTTGTCTATTTTCACAGCACCCTTGCCGAGGGTATACTCAACGAAGTTGGTGTAAACTCCGTCAAGGTTCTTATATTCGCCGGGGCTCTTCTCATAGGTACCGATGGTAACGAAATCAAGAGTTGAAGATACTGGCTGATATGTAAGACTGCGCATTCCGAACGTACCGAAGGAATAGGGCATATAGAGAACAAGGAGAGTATCAACGGTGTCATCGCCTATCTCTTCGGTAATAACGGTGTAGTTGATCTCGCCGTAAGAGTTATTGCCGATATAGCCGTTCTTTGAGTCGTAGAGGAAGTTCTCCTTCATAAGACCTTCATCGTCTACCCAGCCGTCCTCTGTGAATATACGGGTGTCGAAGGTGTACTTATTGGAAGCGTACTTCTGACCGTCAATTACAAAGTAATCGTGCTCGTTCTTGGCGGTAACAGGATAGTACTTGATGTGTCCTGCATCGGCAAGGTTCTGAACATTGGTAAACTCGGTGAATTCTGTAAGAACTATCTTTGCCTCGCTCTGCTCTGCATCAATGTCGTAGTCGGATGCAAAGTCAGCCGCATCGCAGTCGGTATAGAGAGTGATGGGGAGACCGAGGAATGATGCTTTTTCGGTATAGGTGGTAATTCCAAGGTCTCTTGTATTTATCTCTATTTTAAAAGGTCCGTGTTTAACGTCGCTGCTGTCGGTATAGTAGTACTCAACAGTAACGGTGTCAGGATCGGAGGCATTAAACTTTACAATTGTGCCGTCGAGGGTGCCCTGAGAGAACTTCGAGCGCTCAAGATAGGTTTCTCTTGTAATTGTTTTGTCGAAAATAGAAGCAGTGGGTATCTGCTCGCCGGGGTAAATTACCTTGTCGCTCACGGGGTCAACATAAGCAATCTCGGTGGTGAGAGTGTTCCACATAATCTGTGCAGTTTCGCCGCGGGTAAGCGCATCGGTATACTGCAGGTCGGGCGCCATATTATTGGTAAGACCGAGCTTTTCAGCGGCAAGAATATGACCGTAAGGATAGTTCATCTCTGCGGTTTCGTAGCCGAGTGCACGAACTGCCATAACAAGCATATCCTGATAGATAATGTTGTCGTTGTAGCCGTAAATGCCGTTACCTCTGCCGCGGACTACGCCAAAGCCGTAAGCCTGATCGATAGCCGTGCCGTATTCGGGAACGTCAGTAAAAACAGTGCTTTCCTTAACAGAGTTAAGCGAAGCAGCGTCTGTAATTCCGGTCATAATCTGCATAAAGAAAAGTGCAGTATGCCAACGCTTAACCTCATTATTAAGCATAAGGTTTCCACTCTGATCGCCCTTAAGGATTCCAACGGCTGCAAGGTGATTTGCTGCCTCGGTATAGTCACCGGCAGTAGTCGCAGCATTTGCAGACATTGTTACCATTCCGCAAAGTATAACAATGCTCAGTGCAAGGGCAAGAAATCTTTTAAAGTTTCTCATATATGCTCTCCTTTTCCACGAAAAATGCGTAAATAAGCGCAGTTTCGGTTATAGTGATACTTAATAATACACCAAATCTGCCAGATTTGCAACATTTTTTCCAAATATTTAACATAAATGTAATTTTAAACGGGGTTTAGAAAAGAAAATGCGTGAAATTGCAGAAAAAATGAGGGGAAAGGCCTCCGCAATATGGTATTGTAAATGAAACAAATACGCTCTAAGCAAAAAACAGAGCCTGTACGGGGATTTCGTACAGGCTCTGCTTTTTATCTGTTTTTGTCGGTTTCGGTCATACCGTACTGTCCCATAAGGCGCTTGTTGAATTCCTCGGCGGTATTGTAGCCCATCTTTTTCTGACGGTTGTTCATAGCCGCAATTTCAAGAACCACCGCAAGGTTACGGCCGGGGCGCACGGGAATTGTAAGAGAGGGCACGTGGATACCGAGTATCTCCATTGTTTCCGATTCCATACCGAGGCGGTCGTACATCTTTCCCTGTACCCAAGGCTCAAGCGTAACAACAAGGTTGATTTTTTCGGTAAGCTTTACCGAGCCCATACCGAAAAGACGGCGCACATCGACTATACCGATGCCGCGAAGCTCGACATAGTGGCGGATGATTTCGGGCGCGGAGCCGACAAGCGACTTTGCCGAAACGCGCTTGATTTCAACGGCATCATCCGCGATAAGACGGTGGCCGCGCTTCACAAGCTCTATTGCCGTTTCGCTCTTACCTACGCCGCTGTCGCCAAGTATAAGTATACCCTCGCCGTAAACCTCGACAAGAACGCCGTGGCGCGTGATTCTCGGTGCGAGCTGCACGTTGAGGTACGCAATTATCGAGGCGATAAGGTTGCTCGTTCTTTCCTCGGCGGTGAGAATCGGTACATCGTACTTTCTCGCAAGGTCAAGCATCGTGTTCGGCATCTCGAGCGCGGAGGAAAGGATAACCGCTGTCGGATGGGTTGAAAGAAATGTGTTAAGCGACTTTTCAAGCTCCTCTGCCGAAAAGCTTTCAAGCAGAGCAACCTCTGCCTTGCCAAGTACATACACGCGGTTCGGGTCGAACATTTCGAGAAAACCGCAGAGCGCAAGACCGGGGCGGACAGCCTCGGCGGTTGTGATTTTTATATCCTCGGCAGGATAGGGGAGATAAGCAGCCTCAAGTCCCTGCTCTTTCATAAGTTCTGCGAGTGTAACGCTGTAAATTTCCATTTGCCGCCTCCGAAAATATATTTTTATAATTCTGAAATCATTTTATCATAAGTGTGAAGAGGATGCAAGAGTCAACCGTTTGAAACAAGGTCATAAAGTCGCACAACAACGGTTGCAGCCTCTGCGCGGGTGATATTTCCCCTCGGGCGCACGCTTCCGTCATCATAGCCGCTTACAAGACCTGCACAAAACAGCTTTTCAAGGTTTTCGAGCGCCCAGGGCGCGATGTCGCCGCCGTCGGTAAACTCGGTTTCACTCTCACCCTCGCTCTGAAGAAGACCGCCGAGGACATAGAAGGCTTCCTCGCGTGTTATCGGCTCATTCGGAGCGAAAAGGATGGTGTCGTATACGGTAGAGCGGCCGCGCATAAGTCCCGCGCCGACAGCCGCACGGACAAAGGGAATTGCCCATTCGGAGATTTTCTCGGTGTCCTCAAAGGCAAGTTCGGTTTCGCTGTAGCTTTCAAGGTCGATTTTGAGGAAGTTCACAAGGATTTTTGCAAACTGCTCGCGGCTGAGCATATCATCAGGACGGAAAACAGGTTCGCCGTCAAGTTCACTGCCGTTAACTATTCCCATATACGATAGCGAGTTTACATAATATTCCGACCAATGCTCTGCCGTGTCGGCATAGAGGTTTGTGTCAAGCTCTTCTGCGATGACAAAAGGACCGAAAGAGACCGATCTTTCCTTGTCAAGAGTTGTATATACGAGCGGCGAGGTAAGGGAAGCCGTCTCCCCCTCACCGTATTCAAAAGCGAGAGTCAGCAGTGTACGGCCGTTGAAGTCCACAAAGTCATAGAACATCTCATAGTACACGCTCTCTTTACGGACGTTTCCATCTTTGTCGGTAACCGTAAATACCGCATACGGATTTGCGGAAATGTCAAGACCGTCAACCCACAGCCACAGCCGTTTTCCTGAAAGACCGCGGCTGACTATTGCATCTGAAGATACCGTAACGGTGTATTCTGTCGGTTCTTTGGCTACAGTGTCAACCTCGTCAGGCTCGGTGGTTTCGGTAGATTCGTCAACTTCAGCAGGCTCAGTAGTTTCAGCGATTTCGGTAGTTTCAGCAGGCTCGGTAGTTTCAACAACGTCAGTGGTTTCGGCGACTTCGGCAAGGCTTTCCTCGGTCTCTTCGGTTTCTTCTGTTACCTCAGGGATAGCCTCAATAATAAACGCGCCTTTAGAGGTTACACCGCCGCTTTCCGAGTAGGAAATGCCAAGACTCTCGTCGGACAGTGAAATTCCGTCCGAAAGAAGAGAGTCAAGCGAGAGATAAAGATTGTTGTCAAAGAATGCAGGTATTATAACCGTCTTGTCAAGCACCCACACTCCGACTCTTCCCTGCGCCGCCTCGGGGCGCTCGGCAGGCTCCTCGGGGGTGGTCACTTCGGTGTCATCGGTTACTTCGGTAGTTTCGTCAGGCTCGGTATCTTCAGACACTTCGGTGTCATCGGCTACTTCGGTGTCATCGGTCACTTCGGTAGTTTCGGTTACTTCGGTATCCGCTTCGGGCAAAATCAGGGACAGAGTTATATTTTCACCGTCTGCCGAGACTATAAAACGCTCGTTTTCACACATAACCCCGACTGCGCCGCCGATATGAACCTTTTCGCCGTTCTTTTCGGCATTTACTTTGAAGCTCATTTCGCCGTCGGTTTCGGCGATGAGCAGGGTTTCGTCCGCGGTAAAGGTGTCTATATCAGTTACGACTGACATATAAACGTCGGCGAAAAGCGATTCGCCGTCAACCTCGGCAGAGATATGAACATTTCCGTATGCTTCTTCGTTTCCTGCAACAAAGTAGAGCTTTCCGTCCTCTATTTCGCAACTGCCGAAAAGAGAGTCAACGGTTACTGTTAAATTCTCTTCGGTGGGGATGAAAGCTTCGGTTTCGCCCTCGGCATTTGTGAGAGTGAGGGTTATTGGGAGCCTTGAACCCGACAGAACGGTGGAAAACTCCACGCGTGCATCAAGCGTGTGAAGTCCGCTCACCTTTTCGATGTCGGCAAACGCGGCAAGAGCGCTTGGAACCTTGCGCTCGGTTTTGTCGGACGGCTTGTTGACAACTCTTCCGCCCTCTTCGCCAAAGATAACAAAGGTGCTCGATCCGCCGCCGTCAAGGTTTATTGCGCTGATGGCACCAAGCGACTTCATAAGCTCTGCAAGTGCAGACATTTTAAGTCCGTTTGAGTAGCCGGACTGTCTGCCGTCAACTACGGCGAGGACTATTTTTCCATCGGCAGTTACTCCTGCCGCGGTACGCGGATGGCGCGCCGCGCCAAGCTCGGTGCCATCAAGACCTTCGCGTACTTCGCCGTCTTCAAGAAGTATGTCACCGCCGCCGACGGCGTTTACCGCGTTTTCAAAAAGCTCGTTACACTCAGCTTTTATATAAACCCTGTCGCCCTCCTCTATTTCGCGGTAGAGTGAGCTGTGCTGGTAGGCATCGGGTACGACAAGCACCGCGCAGTCCTCGGGTATCTCGCCGTTTGATACACCTGTGCGTATTTCTATGACTTTTCCGCGCACTCTGTCGCCGAAAACGATGTCACTTTCAAGCTCCATTATGTACTCGGTTGACGGCAGTGAGGCGGAAATATAAGTGGTTTTGCCAAAGTCACGCGTGAGAAGATACGAGCCGTAGACGGTGGGGTATTTGTTGAGATAGCTTATCGCGTAGTCGTCATTTCCCTGTGAAAGCAGGATGCTGTCACCGACGTATCCGATAAAGGCGTTTCCCTCTTCGTCAAAGCCTATTGCCGCGTTGTTGTCTGAGGAGGAAACGAAGCGCCCGTTTTCCATAAATACGCCCATAGGAACGCCTGTCACAGTGCTGAAAAAGTCTGCGTTTACGGCAAGGAGCAGCTTTTCGTCTTCGCTTTCGTGTTCAAGTGCGGAAACTCCCGTTCTCGAGCCAAGCCTTGTGCCGAGCGATACTCCGCGTACCGCTCCGCCTCGTGACAAATCAACCGTTGCGGCGTATACAGTCTGCGTGAGCGCGCCGCCTGTCTTGCAGGTGTACTTGTACATCGTTGCCGCGGCACCGAGATGCTCGTATGAAGCAGAGACGATATCGCCTGCACCCGAAAGACTATAGCTGTAGGTGGGCTCTTCTGCGGCATCTGCCGCCTCGGCTTCGGTATCTTCGGTTTCGACGGTAACGGCAGTTTCGCCACTTCCCTGCTCCTCGGCAAAAATCGGCACAGCCGTATTAAAAGCAAGTCCGAAAGAAAGAAGAACCGCTAAAAATTTTTTATATATACTGTTCACTATATGTACCTCACGTGGAAAAATACCTCGGAATATAATTCTATCATACAATAGGTCGCGAGTCAAAGCATTTTCCCTCGCATTTTGGTGAAAGTTTTGTGACGGCAGTTTTTTCCGCAATAAAAAACACCGCCGAAGCGGTGTTTTCTTGTCTTAATAGTAAAATACGTGATTTCCGATGGTTTCAATATACTCGCGGTTGTTGTCCATCCAACTTCCCTTGCTTACGCGGGTTGCGCAGAAGAAAAGTGCGTTGTCAACAACGTTTACACCCTCAAGAACGACCTTTGCGGCACGTACCGCACTTGCGGTAGGATCGTTATAGACAGAGCCTGTAGCCGCAGGAGTGAACTGTGTGCCGTGCTTTCTGTCAAAGATAACGCCGTATACGGTGTTCGGGAAGGAGCCGTCCTCGGTACGGTTGAGGATAACGTTTCCTACGGCTATCTGGCCGAGGAAAGGCTCGCCGCGGCTTTCCGCAGAAATGATACGGGAGAGCCAGTAAACGATATCGTCATCGTAAAATTCATCGCCGCTTATCATAGGTGAGGGTGTTCCCTTCACGTAAACGGTCTTTTCGGCACCCTTCCACTCACAGCTCATTGTGTATGCGGAAGCGATGCTGCGGACGGGCACATAGAGAGTGCCGTCAAGGTTGAGGTTCTTGGCAAGCTTTGAATAAACTACTCTGCCGTTTACCTCGATGTAATGCTCGTTTGAGAATGCGTTGATCTCGATGCCGTTGCCAACGGCAACGGAAGCGCGCTTTGCGTTGTCCCACTCGTATGTAACGGTAGGCTCAATGGCGCTTACCAGTGTGCGGTAAGGTGCGTAGGCGGTGCCTGCAATAAGTCTTGCGCCGTCAACTGATGTCTCGTTAATGTAAAGGTCAATGGGTTCGCCGCTATTTTCCGAGGCAGCGCAAGTAAATGACATCAGCAGCGCACAAAACAGAGCTGCCGCGATAGCGAGCACTGTTTTTCTGCAATTGTTCATTTTGCTTCTCCTTTCAAAATAAGGGGTTTTTCCTTGTGTCTTTAACTAAAATCGATGTAGAAACGCCCTGCCGAAACCTCGCGATTTCGCTCGGTTCCGCGCAAAACATTTACGATATTAGCACAAGAATGCAAATTTGTCAACCCTTTTTTTATTTTCCTGCCGTATCCGTGCCTTTTTGGCAGACTAATTGTTGCCCGATTTTTTCGGTTTTATACATTTTAATTATATATGGTCTTTGCGGAGATTTTTCCTGCTCTGCAAAAATTGGAAGAAAAAAATTAAAAGGTTAACAGCATTTTGAGAAAGGTGTATTTTGCTGTCGAGAGGGCTACAAAAAATGCATTTCAGGCAATTTTTAGGATACGATTTTAACAGTTTCCTTCCTTTTATTATATATATACTGTTACGGTAACATTTTCCGTCTCGGCGAATATCGAAAACGAAGGTACGGCGAAGGCGGGATTTATTAGACACGATTATACAAAATCCCACAAGTCTATATATCAGGGCGATTGTCACACGGACCACAAGATGTTGTGTCATGAGAATGTTTCACGTGAAACATTTGGCGGAGCGTGTCGTAAAACGTTTCACGTGAAACATTGTTTTGTGATTTTTCGGTGTTATTCTCTGCTATCCGGTTGACTTGTGCATATTCTCCTGCTATAATAGTCTTAGCAACACAACAAAACTCTCGATGGAGGTACATATGGCAAAGATAGTTGCATTCGCCAACCAGAAAGGCGGCGTTGGCAAGACCACGTCCGCAGTTAATATAGCCGCTTCTGTAGGTATTCACGGCAAAAAGGTGCTTTTGGTAGACCTTGATCCGCAGGGAAATACCACAAGCGGTGTCGGCATAAGTAAAAAGAACCTCAAGGCAAGCTCATATGAACTTCTGATTGGAGAAACAACCGCGGAAAAGGCGGTTATCGAAACCGAATTTAAGAATCTTTCGGTAATTCCGTCTAATATTTCGCTCGCAGGCGCGGAATTTGACCTTTATCAGCTTGATAACAGAGAATACCGCCTCAAGGCACAGCTTGATACGATAAAAGGGAACTATGACTACATTTTCATAGACTGTCCCCCTTCACTCGGTATGATTACCGTAAACGCGCTCGTTGCTGCGGATGCCGTTATTATTCCTATGCAGTGTGAGTATTACGCGCTTGAGGGACTTTCACAGCTTATGCTGACCATACGCAAGATTAAACAACTTTACAATGCAGAGCTTGAAATTTGCGGTATTCTTATTACTATGTTCAATGGCAGACTCATTCTTACGATGCAGGTTATTTCCGAGCTTAAGAGATACTACTCGGATAAGCTGTTTAAAACTCCCATTTCAAGAAATGTACGACTCAGCGAAGCACCGAGCTTCGGCACGCCCGTTTACTATCACGATAAGTCATCAAAGGGCGCGGCAGAATATCTTGCAGTGGCAAAAGAGCTTATGGAGCGTATATAAATAATATATAAAAAGGAAGAAAGAACGATGGCAAAAAAGCCCGCAGGCCTTGGAAAAGGTATGGACAACATATTCTATGATAACTCTGTTGAGGACAAGGGCGGCATTACCAAGCTGCGCATAGGACAGATAGAGCCTAAAATAGACCAGCCAAGACGCATTTTTGAGGGAGAAGCCCTTGCAGAGCTTGCAGATTCTATTGCAGTACACGGAGTACTTCAGCCTATTCTCGTCCGCGAAATCGCAACGGGGCATTACCAGATAATTGCAGGTGAGCGTCGCTATCGCGCATCAAAGATGGCAGGACTCACTGAGGTTCCTGTAATTATTCTTGACAAGAGCGATATCGAAACGGCACAGATTTCTCTTATAGAGAACGTTCAGCGCGAAAATCTCAGCCCTATCGAAGAGGCGCAGGCATACCGTATGCTTATTGATACCTACAAGCTCACTCAGGAAGAGGTATCTTCCAAGGTGGGAAAGGGCAGAAGCACCATTACGAACTCTCTTCGCCTGCTTGATCTGAATGACGATGTAATTGCTATGCTTAATGCGGGGGAATTGTCCGCAGGACACGCAAGAGCGCTTCTTTCGCTTAAGGATAAGGCAAAAGAAACGCCTCTTGCGGCTAAAATGGTAGCGCTCGGACTTTCGGTGCGTGCCGCAGAGGACCTTGTACGCAAGGAGAACAAGCTAACGCAAAAGGCTGAGGTTGAGGGAGAAGAGGTTCCCGAAATAGGTCTTGAGATAGACTACTATGCCGAGCTTGCAAAAAAAGCGATGGGACTCATCGGCAGACGCGTTAAAATCAATCACAACGGAGCAGCGAAGAGTGTTTCCGTGTCCTTTGAAGACAACGAGGACCTTGAGATTCTTCTAAAGAAACTTTGCGGCGATGAAATAATCGAATAACAGAAATATCTGTACAGAGGGGTTCGCTAAATGAAAGAAATGTTTGAAGAACTCGTATCCTACTTCAAAGAAACCTATTTTTCGCCCGATTTCACGGGTATAAACAACTATGATATGACCGACATTTCGCGCTTTTTGCCGCTTATGGTGGTCGGACTTTGCATCGGTGTATTTGTTGCCTCCTGCGTTTACTACTATCATTCTCACTTCCTCGGCAGTGCGGTACGCTCGCTTTACAAGGCTGGCGCATTCAGCGAGGCTGATGCAAAAACGCTTA
Source organism: Eubacteriales bacterium (assembly GCA_045534835.1). Lineage (GTDB taxonomy): Bacteria > Bacillota > Clostridia > Oscillospirales > CAG-272 > UMGS902. Next base: position 11,742 of record JAZSKM010000081.1, read on the forward strand.
ACGAGGTGAACTGCAATAATGGCGCGATAAGAAGAGCGCTCGGTAGGGAAAACCTGCTTTCCCGCTATGTAAAAAAGGCGGACGGTGACGGCGAAGCGCGCTATTTCATACCCGAGGCGGACAAATATGTTGCCGAAAAGCGGTTTAAAGAGGTGCGCGGCGGCAAGATTACACTGCTTATCATATTTTTGGTATGCTTCTTCGGCTGTTTTGCACTGCTTTTGGCACTTCCGCAGTTTTTACAGCTTTTCGACAATGCGGTTACTATGATAAAATCGTGAGTACATATAATTAAGGAAAGAAAATGAGTAATAATCAGGGAACAACAAATATGACCGCGCGTGAGCGCGCCGCGCTCGCCGAGGCGAGAGAGGCGGAGGCACAGAGAAGGAAGCGCGCGGCGCAAGGACCTGCGGTTCAGGGAAACGGCGCTGTGAAAAAAACCGCGGCACAGGCACCTGCAGAGGCTAAAAGAGTGCAAAATACGCGCGAATATGCAAAAATCAACCAAAACGGGAAGAGTGTAAGCAAAAAACCTCACACAAAGCAGGCAGTACCCCCCGAAAAGGAGGATACGGGAGAATTTCCGTCATATGTACGTAAGGGCAAGGGCGGTTATCATCCGCCAAAGCCCAAGAGCCGCAAGCTCCCAAGGCACCGCAAGAAGCTTAACCCTAAGATTACTGCAGCAATAAGCGCGCTTTGCGTTATCCTGCTTATAATCATAATTTTGCTTATCGCAGGCGTGAGATACAAGTCTATACCGCTGTCGGGTGGCGAAGAAATAACGTTCTTCGGTATTTCAAAGGGCGGCGAGGCCGAGAGCGGCTGGCTTTCCTACACTGACGGCGCACGCGGCAGACTTTCCGAGGGTAAAAAGATAAAATTCTCTGACGGAAGCATCTACGAGGGCGAGATAACCGACGGTATACGCGACGGCAGCGGCATTCTCACCTATGCAAACGGCGATGTTTACGAGGGTGAGTTCGACGATGACAGGATAAGCGGCGACGGAAAAATCACCTACAAAAACGGCGATATCTACGAGGGCGAGTTCAAAAACGGTATGCGCGAGGGTAGGGGAAGAATAATTTATGCCGACGGTACCACCTTTGAGGGCGAGTTTGAAAACGGCAGAAAGAACGGCTACGGCGTTTACACCGGCGAAAACACCTCGTACGAGGGCTACTACGTAGACGACATCAAGGAAGGACACGGCAAGCAGGTATTTTCCAACGGTGACAGCTACGAGGGCGAGTATAAAAACGATATGCGTAACGGCCGCGGCATCTATACCTGGGCAGACGGCGGTTATTATGACGGCTTTTTCAAGGATAATATCCAGCACGGCGAGGGCAAGCGCGTCTTCGCAAGCGGTATTACTCAGGTGGGCAGATTTGAAAACGGTCTGTTCGTTGGGTAATGACGAAACGAGGGCGTTCTTTCTTAACAAAGAACAACTGAAGGAATTTTAAACCGCAGCCACAGCTGCAGATATACATTTTTTCACAAAAAGGTTTGGAGAGCGTGAGAACCTTTCCTTAAAAGGTTCTCACATTCTTTCTGAATCCACTCTTCCGAGTGGATTTTTTATTATTTCGACAAAAATATTGTAATTTTGTTTTTATTGTAGTAAAATATAATTTACGCAAAATGCATATAGTATAGTCGAAGAGTGTCCAACTCGGCTTTGACTCTTTTCGGCTATAGAAAACGGAGGATTTAAGCGAGTGAAGGATTTGTTGGCAAAAATTGTAAAATTCTTCCGCGAGGAGCCTAATTTAAAAGCACTTTTCGGAACACCTGCTCCTGCCTCGGGCGGGTCATTGTCGCCGCGCGAGCGTGCCAAGGCGAGAAAAAGCAGAAACTTTTTCTTCTTTTTGTTTTATCCGCTCAGCGTTTTTTATATGGAGCTTGTTTTTCACTTCGCACTTTACGGCGAGGTGTCTGTAAAAACTTTGGTTTATCTTGCGCTTTTCTCGTTTGCGGCAGGCTTTCTGACAAACGGCATTGCGCTACTGCTTCCGCTTAAGGCAAACCGCGTTTTCACGCTTGTCTGCTTTATTGTAAGCACCCTGCTTATCGAATCTCAGTACGTATATTTCCGCTTTTTCAAGAGCTTTTACCGCTTTTCCACTATGGGAATGGCGGGGAATGCGATAACCGACTTCTGGCGCGAAACGCTTGCGACGATTTCTTCGTCGTGGTTCGCTATAGTCCTGATACTTCTGCCACTGGTTATTTTTATCGCAAGGTATAAAAAATACGCGCCCGCGTTTTCACCTACCTTTGCTTTCCGCGGATATCTCATTTTGCTTGCGATAGTGCTTCATTTTCTCGCTGTTGGAATTATCAGCCTTGACAACGGGGATTTCGGCGACCGCTACTACTACAGCAAGGAATTTTCGGCGACCGAGGCGGTAAGGCGCTTTGGCGTTCTGACGGACATGCGCCTCGATGCGAAAATAACTATTTTCGGCGAAAATGACGATGTGGAGGGTGACCTGCCAAGCAATGTTCTAAACCCGTTTGAAACAGAGCTGCCTGCCGAAACTACAGAGCCGCCTGCCGAAACCACTGCACAGCCCGAAGAGCCGCCAAAGCCGATTGAGTACGGCGACAATGTTTTAGACATCGACTTTGAGACCCTTATTGCAAACGAGGGAAACAAGGACGTAAAGGATGCGCACGAGTACTTCTCCTCGCTCACTCCCACAAAGAAAAACGAGTATACGGGAATGTTCGAGGGCAAAAACCTCATTTATATGACACTTGAGGGCTTTTCCTACAAGACGATAGACAAGGAGCGTACGCCCACTCTCTACAAAATGGCGACAGAGGGCTTTGTGTTCAACAACTTTTACACATCGCTGTGGGGAGGAAGCACCGCAACGGGTGAATATACCTCGATAACGGGACTTTTCCACAACAGTGCAAAGTGCCTTGGCTGGAGCGGCGACAATGTTATGCCCTTTACAATGGGCGCGCAGCTTTCAAAAATCGGCTACAAGACCTACGCGTTCCACAATCATACACACAGCTATTACAGCCGCGACCTCTCGCACCCGAACTTCGGATATGAGTATATCGCAATCGGCAACGGTATGGAGGGACTCACTAATTGCTGGCCGCGAAGCGACCACGAGATGGCTATAGCGACACTTCCTTATTATATAGACCTTGAAACCCCGTGGCACGCATACTATATGACGGTAAGCGGTCACGCAAACTACACCTTTATGGGCAACAATATGGCAAAGAAGCATCGCGATATTGTTGAAAACCTTGATGCATCCGACAATGTAAAGGCATATCACGCTTGCCAGTACGAGGTCGAGCTTATGCTTAGCGAGCTTGTAAAGGCACTTGACGAAAAGGGAATACTTGAGGATACCGTGTTCGTTATGAGCACCGACCACTATCCTTATGCACTTTCGGACAGCGAGCTTGCCGAGCTTTACGGACTGCCCGAGGACGGCATACACAGAAACTTTGACCTGCTTCGTAACGGCTGTATAATCTGGTGCGCGGATATGGAGGAGCCCGTGGTTATTGACACGCCCTGCTCCTCGCTCGACATTCTTCCCACCGTGTCAAACCTCTTTGGCGTTGAGTATGACTCGCGACTGCTTATGGGTACCGATGCTCTCAGCGGTACTATGCCTCTTGTAATACTCAATCAGGACGGCGACGGAAGCGCGTGGAACTGGATAAACGCATACGGCGAGTATAACAGCGCGACAAAGAGGTTTACACCCTACGAGGGCTTTGAGGCGACAGACGAGGAAATCGCCGCGTATGTCAAGCAGATGAACGCAGTAGTCAACTATAAAAACAAGTATTCCAAGTATATTTTAAATGAGGATTACTACCGCACATTGTTCAAATAAGAAGTTAAAAAACGGAGAATTCGCAGAAATTCTCCGTTTTTTGCAAGGAAAAAATGAAAGTATTGCAAAAAAACGGCATATTTTAATAAAAAAACCCTATTTTTCCTTGACAAAATGAATTATGCGTGATATTATTAGTCATACACTTTTTTCTTTGAAAGGAATTTCGACAATGAAAAACTTCATTAAGATTATGGCATTCGTGCTTGTTACTGTTATGGCAGTAGCGTGCTTTGCAGCTTGCGGAGACACCGCAGACGAGGGCAAGGTTTACAAGATTGCTTCCGACAATGCATTCGCTCCGTTCGAGTATCTCGATGTTGAAACCAACACTTACGTTGGTGTAGATATGGACATTATGGCGGCTATCGCTGCAGATCAGGGCTTCGAGTACACTATGGAAAATGTTGGCTTTGATGCGGCTCTCGGTCAGGTTCAGGCGGGTCAGGCTGATGCGGTTAACGCAGGTATGACCATTAAGCCCGAGCGTGCGGAGATTTTTGACTTCTCTGAGGGCTACTTTGAAGACGGTCAGATTATGACTGTTGCAGCTGACAGCGACATTGATTCTATGGATGACCTTAGCGGCAAGGTTGTTGCTACCAAGGCTGGTACTATGGGTCTTGAGTACGCTGAGGCTAACAAGGATACTTACGGTTACACCACTATGATGTTCGAAGGTTCCGCTGAAATGTATCAGGCAGTTATGCAGGGTACCTGCGTTGCTTGCTTTGAGGACCGTGCAGTTATCGGTACCGCAATCGCAAACGGCGAAGTAAACCTTAAGACTGTTGGCGAAGTTATCAATCCCGGTTGGTACGGCTTTGCTGTAAAGAAGGGTACTAACCCTGAGCTTATCGAGATGTTCAACAAGGGTCTTGCGAACATTAAGGCGAGCGGCGTTTACGACGAAATCCTCGCTAAGTACGGTATGTAATTTAAGCAAAAGCATTTACTTGTTCGTTACCATGGTGCCGCAAAAGCGGCATCATGGTATATTTTGCGTTTAAGATAGAGAAGGTTTATGGATTTTACAAGAGTTTTTCAAGATGGATTGCCGAAGCTTTTTGAGGGTGCAAAACTCACAATCGGCATTGCAATCCTTGCAATATTGGCAGGTCTTATCATCGGTTTTATATCCTGTTTGATGGGACTGTCCAAGAATCGCATTTTAAAGGGAATCTCAGCAGTTTATGTCTGGATTATCCGCGGTACGCCGATGATTGTACAGGCTTTTTTTGTGTTCTTTGCTGTTCCGCAGCTCCTGAATATGATTCCCGGCGCGCGCGTGACACTTACTCCGTTCTTTGCGGGTTTTATTACGCTCAGCCTCAATGCAGGCGCATACCTTTCTGAGGTTTTCCGCGGCGGTATTCAGGCAGTACCGGTAGGACAGACAGAGGCGGCACGCTCTCTTGGGCTTTCTTCGTTCAAGACAATGATGAAGGTCGTTTTGCCACAGGCGTTCAAGATTTCGCTCCCCTCGATGGTAAATCAGTTTATCATCACGGTGAAGGATACTTCGATCCTCTCGGTTATCGGCCTTGCCGAGATCGTTAACCACGCCAAGCAGTTCGTCGGCAGTACGTGGCGTTTCTTTGAAACCTACATTCTGGTTGCGGTATTCTATCTTGTGATTGTTTCCGCATTGATGGTACTTTCCAACTATATTGAAAAGAGGATGAGCTATGAACGAAAAGGTTAAAGTAATCGGCCTTGAAAAGCATTTTGCCGACCTCGTTGTTCTTGACGGCATTAACCTTACGGTAAACGAGGGCGAGGTTGTATGTATAATCGGTCCTTCAGGCTCGGGAAAATCCACTTTCCTCCGTTGCATCAATCGTCTCGAGGAGGCAACAGGCGGCCAGATTTTCGTTGACGACACCGAGATAACTTCTAAAAAAACAAACATTAACAAGGCGCGCGAAGAGATCGGTATGGTGTTCCAGCAGTTCAATCTTTTTGCAAACTATACCGTTCTTGAAAATATTATGCTTGCTCCCGTAGAGCTTAAGCGAATGACTAAGGCTGAGGCTAAGGAAAAGGCGCTTGAGCTGCTTGAAAGAGTAGGACTTTCTGACAAGGCGACAAGCTACCCGAACCAGCTTTCGGGCGGTCAGCAGCAGAGAGTTGCAATAGCGCGTGCGCTTGCAATGAACCCCGACCTTATGCTGTTTGACGAGCCTACAAGTGCGCTTGACCCTGAGATGGTGGGCGAAGTTCTTCAGGTAATGAAGGAGCTTGCCGCAGGCGGTATGGGTATGTTAGTCGTTACTCACGAAATGGGCTTTGCAAGGGACGTTGCCGACAGAGTAATCTTTATGGCAGACGGACACATTGTGGAAGAGGGCACACCCGAAGAGATTTTCAAGAATCCGCAGAACGAAAGAACAAAAGACTTTCTTTCCTGTGTACTCTAAAAAAACCGACTGCAACGCAGTCGGTTTTTCATTATATTTAGAGTTTTTTGAAAAGGGTGCGGGAAAAACTTTTTTGCAAAAAAGTTTTTCCCGCATTTTCTTCATTTTGTTTTAATAATTGCCGGAGAACATCTTGTCGCTCTTTACAGCATCTACATACTTGCCAAAGTACTTCTTCGGGTTGATGCCTACGAAGTTTGCGAACTCAACCATCTCGCGAAGGGTATTGATGTTAACGGGAGCGCCCTCACGGCAGATGCGTTCGGTCGCTTCAACCTCCTTTTCGCCGTGGGTGTAGATACGCTCTGCGCCCTCAGCCTTAGGAGATTCACGAAGCTCGCGGAGATATGTAGAAAGGTGAGCCTTGATAGCCTCGGGGTCGCCGAAGTTTGCAGGGTTTATTGCGATAAAGCCGTGGCAGATACCGCTGTTGCCGTTCTGCATAGTGTAGTTGGAGGTCATACCCATAGAAAGAATGGAGCA
>JAZSKM010000133.1:0-2603 GCA_045534835.1 Eubacteriales bacterium
GAGAATTTATCGCACGTAAAGGATCTAAAGTCAATGCATGACATTATCATTGTCGGCGGCGGCCCTGCAGGGCTGACCGCCGCTCTGTACGCACTGCGTGCAGGTAAAAAGGTACTGATTATTGAAAAAAACGGCTTCGGCGGTCAGATGACCTTTTCGCCGAAGATCGAGAACTACCCAGGTTTTGAATCGGTCAGCGGAAGCGAGCTTGCCGTCAAAATGGTCGAGCAGGTCCTCGCTCAGGGCGCCGACGTAACCGTTGAGGAGGTTATCCGCATTGAACCGCACGCGGCAGGCACAAAAAATGTGGTGACCGATGTAGGCAGATATGAGGCAAAGGCGGTAATACTTGCTACCGGCGCAAAGCACCGTCTGCTCGGCGTACCGAATGAAACAAGATTTGTCGGCGACGGAATTTCTTTCTGCGCGGTATGCGACGGTGCTTTCTACGATGGCAAAGACGTTATCGTGGTCGGAGGCGGCAACTCCGCTTTGCAGGAGGCACTTCTCCTCTCCGAAACCTCAAAAAGTGTTACGGTTGTGCAAAACCTTGACGACTTTACCGGAGAGAAAAAACTCTCCGCCCTTCTTCTTGCAAAGCCGAATGTAATCGTTCATTTTGGCAAGACGGTAAAGGAATTTATCGGCGACGATACCCTTAGCGGTATGGTAGTAACCGATAAAGACGGAAATGAGGAAACGCTACTTTGCGACGGTGTATTCATTGCGATCGGTCTTGCTCCCGAAAACGAAGCGTTTTCGAACCTTGTGGAACTAAACCGTGGCTATATCGAGGCAGGCAATGCTTGTGCGACAAAAACCGAGGGTATCTTCACTGCAGGCGACTGTCGCGTGAAGAACGTCCGCCAGATTGCAACCGCAGTTTCGGACGGAGCTATAGCAGGCCTTTCCGCTTGCGAATATATTGACAGAATGTAAACAAAAAAACTGCATCAAGCAAAAGCTTGATGCAGTTTTTGTTTTATTTATCTTTCTTCTCTGAAGTACGCAAGACCGAGGTGGGCGGGAGGCTGACTTTCTCTCCTTTCACGAATGCTTGTAATTATAAGAACTATGATAGTTACAACATACGGAAGCATCTTGATAAGCTCCTGCTCGCCAACTCCGAAGCCCGGAATCTGCACGAAGGTGTAAAGGATATACAGACCGCCGAAAACAAACGAGCCGAGTATACCCGCATTAGGACGCCATACTGCGAAAATAACAAGCGCAATTGCAAGCCATCCACGGTCGCCAAAGCCGTCATTTGACCAGATTCCCATATAGTCGATAACGTAGTGAAGACCGCCAAGTCCGGCTATCATACTGCCGATACAGGTTGCAACGTACTTGTAAAGGTTTACGTTAACACCTGCCGCATCTGCAGTTGCAGGGTTCTCGCCAACTGCACGCAGATGAAGTCCCACTCTTGTACGCTTAAGCACAAACGCCGAAACAAGTGCAACTATAACGGCAAGATATGCAAGGAAGCCGTAAGAGAGGAAGAGATCGCCAAACCAGCCGAGGTCATCAGCAAACGGAATAGTAGCTTTGAAGAAGTTGCTGGTCTTAGTAAGCTCAATAGAGGTTGCGCCGGTGCCCGAAAGCTTTGCAAGCGAGCCGCCGAAGAAGTTGCCAACACCGATACCGAACGTAGTAAGCGCAAGGCCTGTAACATTCTGGTTAGCACGAAGCGTTACGGTGAGGAAACAATAGATAAGTCCCATAATAAGCGAACCGAGAAGCGAGCAAACAAACGGGATAATAACAGCCAAAAAAGGATTCATCGTTTCAACAGACTGCTGGTAGAAGAAGGTGCCGATAGCGCCGCTGATACCGCCGACATACATAATGCCGGGGATGCCGAGATTAAGATGTCCCGACTTTTCGGTAATAATTTCTCCGGTTGCGCCGAAAAGAAGAGGTATGCCCTGCATTATAGCAGACTGCAAAAAGGTAATAAATGCTGTCATTTCACCTTATCCTCCTTTTCGCGGAACTTGATACGGTAGTTGATAAAGAATTCGCTACCGATTATGAAGAAAATTATAATGCCTGTAATGATGTCCGAAAATGCCTGATTAAGCCCGAGAGTGGTTGCAATTTCGGATGCTCCCTTTTCAAAGAAAACGAGGATAAAGGAAGTCACCACCATAATAATAGGGTTAAACTTCGCAAGCCAGGAAACCATAATAGCGGTAAAGCCACGGCCGGCGATAGTGTCCGCAGTGATAGAATGGTCAGCACCCGCAACAAGCAAAAAGCCTGCAATTCCGCAAAGTGCGCCGGAAATTATCATTGTACGGATAATAACCTTTTTTACATTTATACCGATATAACGTGCGGTATTCTCGCTTTCGCCTACAACCGAAATCTCGTAACCGTGTTTTGAGTACTTAAGGTAAATATACATAAACAACGTAAGTGCGAGAACGATGATAATACCGAGGAGATACTTTTTGCCGGTAAAGGATGCGCCGCCAATCTCCGGAAGCCAGCCAAGATGAGTTTTACCGTTGATAATACCGATTTTGCCGCTGCCCGCAGGCACTGCCCAGATGTAAACAAAATACTTTACAATCTGTATTGCAATATAAAGTCGG
>JAZSKM010000012.1:0-11085 GCA_045534835.1 Eubacteriales bacterium
GTGCACTTAAAAAGCTCGGCTTTGATATTGAAAAGCTGTATGAGCTTGAGCCTGATGCAGGTCTTGGCAACGGCGGTCTTGGCCGTCTTGCAGCCTGCTTTATGGACTCTCTCGCTTCTCTTGACTATCCCGCAACAGGCTTTTCACTCTGCTATGAATACGGTCTTTTCAAACAGAAGATTATCGACGGTCTTCAGATTGAGCTCCCCGATATCTGGCTACCCGGCGGCGAGGTATGGCTCGTTCCGCGTACCGACCGTACCTTCAAGGTATCCTTCGGCGGTCAGATAACCGAAAAATGGGTTGACGACCACTGTGAGATCTGCTACGACAACTGCGACACTGTTGAAGCGGTTCCCTACGATATGATGATTTCAGGTGCCGACAGCGAAGGTGTTGGCAGACTCCGCCTCTGGAAAGCGCGTGACATCACAAATTTCAATATGTCACTCTTCTCTCAGGGACAGTATGCGCAGGCACTCGCAGACAGCACAAGAGCAGAAACACTTTCAAAGGTTCTCTACCCCTCCGACAACCACGTTGAGGGTAAGCTTCTTCGTCTTAAGCAGCAGTATTTCCTCGTAAGTGCTTCTATCCAGAGTATTCTCCGCGACCATATGGCGGTTTACGGTACACTTGACAACCTCTCTGAAAAGGTTGCTATTCACATTAACGATACTCATCCCGCACTCTGTATCCCCGAGCTTATGCGTATCCTCGTGGACGACTACCGTTATGACTGGGACGATGCTTGGCACACCGTTATCAACACTGTTTCTTATACCAACCACACCGTTCTTCCTGAGGCTCTTGAAACCTGGGATGAACAGCTCTTTGCGCTCACTCTTCCCCGTATGCATATGATAATCAAGGAGATCAACGAGCGCTTCTGCCGCGAGGCTTGGGATAAGTTCCCGTCCAACTGGGAAAAGATAAGCGGTCTTTCTATTCTTCACGGCGGCAGAGTGCGTATGGCAAATCTTGCCGTCGTCGGCTCGCACACTATAAACGGCGTTTCAAAAATCCACTCTGAAATTCTTGTAAACTCCGTATTCAAGGATTTCCACAAACTCTACCCCGAGCGCTTTACAAACGTTACGAACGGTATTGCACACCGCCGCTGGCTCTGCTACTCCAACCCCGCTCTTACAAGTCTTATTGACGACTGTATCGGTGAGGGATACAAGCATAACCCACGTGAGCTTGAAAATCTTCGCAAGTTTGAAAAGGACGATGCAGTTCTTGCAAAGCTCGGTGAAATCAAGCATAATAACAAGGTTGCTTTTTCCAACAGACTTAAAGCGGAAAGCGGTCAGATACTTGATCCGAACTCCATTTTCGACGTACAGATCAAGCGTCTGCACGAATACAAGCGCCAGCTTCTTAACGCGCTCAATATCATAAACACCTACCTTGAGCTTAAGGAAAATCCCAAGCTCGATATTATTCCTCAGACCTATATCTTCGGAGCAAAAGCCGCTCCGGGATATGAAATGGCTAAGCGTATCATCAAGCTTATTTGCCTGCTCAGCAAGGAAATCGAAAATGATCCGATTATTCGTGAAAAGCTCCGCGTAGTATTTCTCGAAAACTACAGCGTAAGTATGGCTGAGGCTCTCATTCCCGCGGCTGAGATAAGCGAGCAGATTTCCCTTGCAGGTAAAGAGGCGAGCGGTACCGGCTGTATGAAGCTTATGATAAACGGTGCTCTCACTATCGGTACTCTTGACGGTGCTAATATCGAAATGCGCGAACAGTGCGGCAAGGACAATATGTTCATCTTCGGTCTTAACTGCAACGAGGTTGACGATCTCTGGAGCAAGGGCTACCACGCTGCAGACTACTATCACGCAAGTCCCGCGCTCAAGCGCACAATCGACAGACTGAATCAGGGCTTTGGCGGCGAGAGCTTTGCCGACATCGCTCAATACCTTATCGCGGCATACGGCGTTTCTGACCCGTATATGTGTCTTGCAGACTTTGAGTCCTACAAGATTACCCACGACCGTGCTATCTCCATCTATCCTAACCAGAAAATGTGGAACAAGATGTCACTTCACAATATTGCAGGTGCAGGCGAATTTGCAGCCGACCGCAGCATTGAGGAATATGCACAGCGTATCTGGCATCTTAACAAGGTTATCACTAATAAGTAATCTTTGATTCTGCGCGTCGATTTTTCGGCGCGCAGAAAATCCATATTATGCGAGGTCTTTATGCAGATTAGCATTATAAAAACTCTTGACAAAAAAGACTGTTCTGCCACGGGCGCGTTTCGCTACAGCGACCGCCCGAAAATAACTCTCCGTATCCCGCGTGAGATGAATATGGTAGATCCGTCTATGGTAATATGCCGCGACGGTGCAGACGACTGCGTAATTCTCCCCTTGTATGAGGGATGCGAGGACAATACGGATATATTTACATTCGACCTTGGCCTTTCTTCTCTTTGCGAAGATGAGACAGGCGGACTTTTTTACTATGAGTTCCGTCTTCAGAGCAACTACAAAACAGTATATACTTCGAGTATAAATAATGTGGACTTTTATCTCTGCGACAAGCCCGCGCGACGCTTTTTAATGCTTGTTTACGAAGACGGCTTTTCCACACCGGAAAGCTATTTCGGCACTACTATGTACCACATCTTCGTAGACCGCTTTGCAAAGAGCGAAAAAACGCTGCCCGTGCGCGACGATGCTATTCTCCGCAGCGACTGGGATGACGGTATTCCCGAATATGCACCTTACCCCGGCGCACCGATGAAAAATAACCAGTTTTTCGGCGGCAGCCTTTACGGAATTATCGAAAAACTCGACTATCTCGAAAGCCTCTCGGTAAACTGCATTTATTTAAGCCCAATTTTCAAGGCTTATTCCAATCACAAGTACGATACAGGCAACTATCTCGAAATTGACGAGATGTTCGGAGGTAAAGAAGCATTTGAACTGCTCATAGCAGAGTGTAAAAAACGCGGTATACGCGTTATACTTGACGGTGTTTTCAATCACACGGGAGATGACAGTATTTACTTTAACCGTTACGGAAAATATGACTCTCTCGGTGCATATCAAAGTCTTAACTCTCCTTATCACGACTGGTATAATTTTCTCCGCTTTCCTAACCAGTACGACAGCTGGTGGGGCATAGAAATACTGCCGCGGCTTAACCACTCCTGCCGTGAATGCCGCGACTTCTTTGTTGAAAAAGGCGGCGTATGCGAAAGCTATATCAAAAGCGGTATTAGCGGCTGGCGGCTTGACGTTGCTGATGAGCTTGGCGATGTATTTTTAGACAGTCTGCGCAAGGTCGTCAAGGCTGAAAACCCCGATGCGCTTATCATCGGCGAAGTGTGGGAGAACGCCGCTGAAAAGGTTGCATACGGTACTCGCCGCAGATACCTGCGCGGAGGGCAGCTTGACAGCGTTATGAACTACCCGACTAAGAATGCTATTATTGATTATATCAGGCGCGGTGACTGCAGCCTGCTTTACAACACCGTTACAGAGCTGTATTCCTGCTATCCGCGCGCGGTTTCAGACTGCCTGATGAATCTGCTCGGAACACACGATACCGAGCGTATTCTTACCGTGCTCGCAGGTGAAAATTCCGAAGGATATTCTAACGAAGAGCTTTCAACAATGCGCCTCACAGACGAGCAGAAAAACCGCGGTGTGGCACTCCTCAAGATCGCAAGCGCACTTCAGTATACGATCTACGGCTTCCCGTCTGTTTTCTACGGTGACGAAGCAGGCATCGAGGGCTACCGCGATCCGTTCTGCCGTATGCCCTTCCCTTGGGGCAGAGAGAACAAAGAACTGCTCGATCACTATAAGGCGCTCGGCAGACTGCGAGGGGAGCATACAGCATTTGCAGGCGGAGATTTCAAGGTAACCGCACACGACGGAGGACTTTTCGCATTCGAGAGAGTAAATGAAAAGGAAAAAATCCTTGTCATCACCAACCGCGCATCCTTTACCATTAACTATAAATATGAAGGTAAATGGAAGAATGCATTAACGGGTGTAAGTGGTGAAAACGACATAGAGATTGCAAGCGACTCTTTTTGCATAATTGAACTTTTATAGAGGGATAAAGATGGACATAAGACAGAATTTCACAATGCTCTGCGACTACTACGAGCTGACTATGGCAAACGGATATTTCAAAGCGGGAATGGCGGATACCATCACCTATTTTGACGTGTTCTACAGAAATGTGCCGGATAACGGCGGTTTTGCCATTTGCGCAGGACTAAAGCAGGTCATAGAGTATATAAACGAGCTGCATTTCACGGACGAGGACATAGAATTTCTACGCGAAAAAGGCGTTTTTGACGAGGCTTTTCTTGAGTCATTGCGCTCCTTCCGCTTCACGGGAGATATTTATGCAGTTCCCGAGGGAACTCCTATTTTTCCGGGCGAACCCATTATGACCGTCCGCGCTCCTGCGGCCGAGGCTCAGTTTATAGAAACCTTTATTCTTCTCACGCTTAACCATCAATCGCTTATCGCAACCAAGGCAAACAGAATCGTCCGCGCCGCTAAGGGTCGCGCGGTTGCCGAATTCGGTTCAAGGCGCGCGCAGGGTACCGACGGTGCATATCTCGGTGCAAGAGCCGCGTACATCGGCGGATGCAACGCAACAGCCTGCACTATGAGTGACCGCGACTTTGGCGTTCCGGCAACAGGTACTATGGCACATTCCTGGATACAGATGTTTGACAGCGAATACGAAGCGTTCAAGACATACTGTGAAATGTACCCTACCAATGCCACATTGCTCGTTGACACATATAACACGCTGAAAAGCGGTGTTCCCAATGCAATCAAGGTGTTCAAAGAAGTGCTTTTGCCAAAAGGCATTACGAAGTGTGCTATACGCCTTGACTCTGGCGATATTGCATACCTTTCCAAAAAGGCAAGAGCGATGCTTGATGAAGCAGGTCTTACCGAATGTAAGATTGTTGCATCAAACTCTCTTGATGAAGAAATTATTCTTGCGCTTATACGGCAGGGTGCCGCTATTGACTCCTTCGGCGTTGGTGAGCGGCTTATCACATCCCGTTCCACTCCCGTCTTTGGCGGAGTATACAAGCTCGTTGCAATAGAAAAGAACGGCAGAATCATCCCGAAAATCAAGGTCAGCGAGAACACTGCGAAGATTACAAACCCGCATTATAAAAAGGTTTACCGCCTTTTTGACAAGGCAAACGGAATGGCTATCGCAGACTACATCGCATCACACGATGAGATTGTAGACGGCAGTTCTCCTATTGAGCTTTTCGACCCTGTGAACACCTGGAAGAAAAAAGTGGTTACAGATTATACCGTACGTGAACTTCAGGTACCCGTATTCCTTGGCGGCAAATGCGTTTACACTTCCCCGTCTACGAAAGAAATTCGCGACTACTGCTTAAAGGAAGTAGGAACTCTCTGGGAGGAGGTAAAGCGCTTCCAGAATCCGCATAACTACTATGTTGACCTATCGAAAAAGCTGTGGGACATCAAGCACGAGCTGCTTAATAGTGCAAGTAAATAGAAAAAGTGTCAGCGAAAGGGCTGACACTTTTTTACATTTTATCCTCAAAATGAATTCGGAATTTGTTTTTGCGAAGTATGCCTTGAAGTGTGGGAACATCCACTTTTTCGGCGGCAACCCCAGTCTTTATTGCGAGCGCGGCAGCTCTTGCCGCAACCTCGCCAGTCTGGGCAGCAACGGGAATAACTCTGGTCGCATCCCAAGCACCACCGTGAGCCGAAATTATTCGTCCTGCGGCGAACATATTAGGGTAGTCGGGCACATACATTGCGCGATAAGGAATTTCAAACCAGTAGCCTTTATTGCCGAAATACGGGCAGGTTCCGACAGAGTCGCTATGATGCATATAAAGGTCATCCATAGTCATCTCATATTCCCCGACAATATGGCGTATCATACGGAACTGCGGCATCATAGGCAGCGAGATTATCTCCTGTGCAAAAGGCTCCTTTGTCTTAAGTTCATCAAGCAAAAGCGACTGACCTTTTATAATATAGTTTGTGACCTCGTCACCCGTAACGCCTGCATAGTACGGGAACCCCTCGGGATGTCCATTGCCCGTCATACCCGAACCGCTGATATGCCAGCCGCGCAGGCGAAGCATAGTATCATTGGTTCTTGTAAGATCGGTAATGTGCGAATAATATGACATATAGTTTTCACCGTCGCGGCATTCAGCACCTGCGCGGTGGAACATAATGCAGCTTCCGCTTGCATCAATAAGCATTTTGCAGCCGTAATACTCCGTGCCGCCGACCGTTTCTACGGCTACTCCCTTTACGGTTTTACCCTCCATATCGGGATAGGTCACAAGCGCTTCATAGCGAATGTCAACGCCTGTTTCAAGCAGCATTTCATTTAAGACAAGCGACATTACGGTGGGCGAAAAATGCGTAACAAAACGCTCTTCTGTGTCCTGCTCCCACACGCCTTCCTTTTGCCAACATTCGGGTATGCGGTGCATACAGTATTTTACAGTACGGCGGAGAATCTCCTCAGAAATTCCAGAAATCAACTTCTTGCCTTCGGCATTGCAGAGCGGCTCCCACCATTTTATAAGTCCTATTGTCGCAAGTCCGCCGAGGGCAGAAGTCTTTTCAAACAGAACTACCTTCATTCCCTCGCGTGCAGCGCAAACCGCCGCCGCAGCACCTGCGATGCCGCCGCCGACTACAGCAACGTCATAGTCTTTTTTAAGAATGTAATCCATCTTTTACTCCTCCGGCGCGAAGTTTATAACCGTCATCGAAACCATATTGGAATATCTGTAACGCATTGTCACATAAGAGATTGAATCTTCAAATACAACATTGTTTCCGTCATAGCCGTGAAGTCCCGACGGATCGTAAATTTTAAACTTATAGTCATTGGCCTTTGCGGCATCCGGATTTATACATTCGGTAACAACGATATAGTGAGAGCCGTTATACCTATTCTCCATATGCACGATAACGCCCTCGGGATGCGCTTCTACTGCCTCTTTCAGCTTCGCCTTTGTAACGCCGTAGGTGGTCTTATAGTCAAGCGGCTGACCGTAAAGTTTAAAGTTTGCAGTAATGTTATGCAGATTCATAAGCACAGGATTATAGTAAAGAGTTCCTGATGCGCTTGTGAGTCCCTTGCTGTTAGTGTTTGCAAGTGCAACCGTATACGGATCGGCTTCGAGATTCCCGTCCGCTTCAAAGCGGAAATCATATGCGCCATCGTATCTTGCGCCGAGATTTTTCAGCACCGTAGCAACAGAGGTTATGGCGCATCCTTCATCCATCCAGTCAAGACCGCGGTTAAAACCGCCTATGATAAAGCGCTTATATGCGCCCGAATAGAAATATACCTTGTCAAGCTCCTTTGCGTGCCAGCCGCCGCCCGTGGCAAGATGCTGGCTGTACCAGGTAAACGCATCTGCATCAACGACCTCGACAACAATGCTTGCACTAATGCCCGAAACGGTTGCGGTGATCGTAGCCGTACCCTCCGAAAGTGCGCAAAAACTGCCGTCATCATCTATCATAAGAATACTTTCGTTGGACGACTCCCACTTTGCAAAGTTTGACATATACGAGGGCTTGACAAGCGCGTAAACCGCGCCTACCGAATTGACATTCACCTTATCTGAAACTGTTTTAAGCTCAATCGAAGTAACCGCAACCTCGCAGAAATCCCAGAGCTGCGGCGTTTCAAGCGTGCTTTCCTCGGTAAGAACAAGCTGCTTGCGATAAAGCATTTCTCTGTCGGTAACGCCAAGAACATATCCAGCCGCAGTTTCTATTGTGTATCCGTTCTCTCCTCTTACAATCTTAAAGTAGGAGGTGTCAGTTATCTCCTCCGCCTTTGAAATGCGTGTACCTGCCTTATCCTCAGCAATACAAAAAGCATACTTGCCCATTTCACTCTGCGGATACATAAGATACGTGCCATCGCCATTAGCAATGACAAGGATATTTTCGCCCTCTTCGCCGCTGTGCTTATCGGTATATGCATAGCCGCTCTTACTGTACGCGCGGTCAAACGCATTAAGATATGTTCCGTCAGAAATATTCTGAATCGTGTAAACTCCGCTTGAAAGTCCGTCCTCTGCGCTAAGTGTAAAGCAGAGTACCGACATTACAACAACGGTGAAAAACATAAAATATATCTTTTTAAACATAAAACCTCATAAATCATAATATTCACTCAACCTATATTTTAACATATTTAACTGCTATTGTCAACTTGCGTGATTTGATGCAAAAAGCTCCTTGACTAATGTCCTTGTTATTGACATTTTATATTATTAGTTATAAAATATGCTTTGGACATTTAATTTTACGGAGCCATTTTATGAAAAAGAACAGTATTTTATCAATTTCTACCTTGTTTTTAACTGCAATAATATGGGGCTTTGCATTTCCTTTTCAGGCTGACGGCGGCGAGGTTCTCGGAACCTTCTGGTTCAACGGCATCAGATTTTTCATCGGTGCCCTTTCACTGCTTCCCGTTATATTCATTTTTGAGCGTAGCAAGCCAAGCCGTGCAGAGTGGAAAAAGCTTCTTACCATAGGCGCTCTTTGCGGCACGATTCTCTTTATCGCCTCCGCACTTCAGCAGTTCGGCATTTTTCTCTCCGGCAACTCCTCCAAGGCAGGCTTCATCACAGGCCTTTATATGGTGTTCGTTCCGTTTTGCGGCATTTTTATGCACAAGCGTATTCGCCCTGAGGCTTGGCTCGGCGCGCTTGTGGCAGTAATCGGTCTGTACTTCGTTAGTTTTGCAAACGGAGTTTCTTCTGTGGATATCGGCGACCTTATTGTGCTCTTCGGCGCTTTTTTCTGGACGGCGCATATCGTTTGCATAGACTCGCTTGCGGGCAGTATCTCTCCCCTTAAGTTCTCGCTTATCCAGTTTGTCGTATGCGGCATACTCAATATCGCATTTGCACCGATATTTGAAAGCAACGTTGTAGTTTCCCTTGAAACTCTTTCTATTGCCGTAATTCCGCTTCTCTACTGCGGTATTTTCTCGGTAGGCGTTGCCTACACCTGTCAGGTTATCGGTCAGCGCGGTACCGAGCCTGCACTTGCTTCTATAATTCTGTGTACCGAGGCGGTGTTCGCCGCTGTAGGCGGTTGGCTTATACGAAACGAAATTCTCGGTGTGAAAGGATATTTCGGCTGTGCGCTGATATTTATAGGCATCCTGCTTTCGCAGGCAAAGGTATTTAAAACAAAAAAGTCGTCTCGGTGAGACGACTTTTTATTATTAAAGAATATCAGGTACCTTTGCATCGATTGCCGCGAACATATCGGCAATAGTTTTCTTAACGGTGTCAAACGCTTCTGAAGTGGGCACCTTCATATTGATGCTCTTGTCACGCGAAGTGATTTCAACTACGCCCTCGCCAAGGTTACGGGGACTTATTACCACGCGAAGAGGTGTACCGAGAAGGTCAGCATCGGAGAACATTACTCCGGCGCGTACATCTCTGTCATCATAAATAACCTCAATGCCGCTCTTTTGCATATCTTCGTAAAGCTTATCCGCAACTGCCTTGCACTCGGCATCGTCTGCGCGCACGCAGCAGAGATGCACCTGCCAAGGAGCAATAGAAATAGGCCAGATAGGTCCAAAGTCGTCGTGATATGCTTCGCACACGGATGCAGCAAGACGGCCTACACCGATGCCGTAGCATCCCATAATAGGACACTGTGCCTCCCCGTTTTCATCAAGGTAGTTCATACCCATTGTCTTTGTGTACTTGGTACCAAGCTGGAATATATTGCCGACCTCGATACCGTTTGAAATAGTGAGCGCCTGCTTTCCGCATATAGGGCAAATGCCGCCTGCAAACGCCTTGGAAAAGTCGTGATACTCTACCTTGCCGTAGTCGAGCTCAATATTAAAGCCTGTGTAATGATAGTCGACCTTGTTTGCACCGCACACAAGGTTCTTTGCTCCGTCAAGCGACTTATCAAAGAGAAGCGTGGCCTTGCCGTTAAAGTCTACCGCGCCGATAAAGCCTGCAACAATTCCGCTTTCTTCGGTGATTACAGCAGGATGAAGTTCCTTGCCAAGGAAGTTGCGAAGCTTTGTTTCGTTAACATCAAGGTCGCCTCTTGTAAATACGATAACATAGTCATCGGTGAGGTTTTCCTGATATACAACAGCCTTTGCAGTCTTCTTAATATCGGTTTTGAGGAAATCAACGACCTCTTCTATAGTGTGAGCGGCGGGGGTATGAGTGAGTGTAAGAGGTTCAAGCTCTTCATCATCATATGTGGGGATAATGCAGTCTGCCGCCTCCATATTTGCACTGTAGCCGCATTCGGGACAAATAACAAGCGTATCCTCGCCGATAGGTGTAAGAAGCATAAATTCGTGCGATACGCTGCCACCCATCATACCCGAGTCAGACTTAACAGAAACAACCTCGGGCACGCCTGCGCGTGCAAAAACGCGCTCATATGCGCGGTGGCAACGGGCATAATACTTTTCGAGGTCCTCCATAGAGGTATGGAAAGAATATGCATCCTTCATAGTGAACTCGCGTACGCGTATCATACCTGCACGCGGTCTTGCCTCGTCACGGAACTTTGTCTGAATCTGGTATATCATAAAAGGGTATTTTGTGTAGCTCGTGCCGTACTCTCGTACAAGCTGAACAGCTGCCTCCTCGTGTGTCATACCAAGTACCATAGGAGAATCGTTTCTATCTTTGAAACGGAGCAGCTCGGAAGCGATAGTTGAATATCTTCCCGACTCCTCCCAAAGGGATGCAGGCATAGTTACAGGGAACAAAACCTCCTGACCGTCAATTTTGTTCATCTCCTCGCGGATAATAGCCTCAATCTTCTTCGAGGTACGAAGCAAAGGCGGAAATTGCGAAAAAATACCGCTGGCTACAAACTTCATATAGCCACCGCGGAGCATAAGTGCGTGGCTGTCGATTACCGCGCCCGCAGGTCTTTCCTTAAAACGGTCACCAACAAGATTTACAAGCTTCATAAACTTCCTCCAAAATACAAAAAGTCCCGAAAGCAAGTCGGATCGTAGCCATGTCGTTCTGTGAGC
>JAZSKM010000175.1:0-1637 GCA_045534835.1 Eubacteriales bacterium
CGCCGTCATAATCGGGTGTAGAATATAAATACCTCGCATTTTTGAAAATATCTTCCGTAGAATAAAGCATATTCGCCTTTTCCTTGGTGATTTTTTCAAGAACCTCATCTATTCCGGTATTATAAAGCTTCGCTTCAAGTACTTTACCATTAACATTGAACTCAAAATTTTGATTTTTGAACCCGTTGAGGAAACCGCGCAACGAAACCTTCAGCTTGCTCATTGCATCTTTGATAATTGGTGTACGTTCTTTTTTCTTCATCCCGCGAAGATCAGGGAACGATTCATCGACATTTGCTACTGTATCATCTGACACCTTTACAACAGCGCCATCCGCAAGCATTTTGTCGTGTGTTTCGCGCATTATGCTTGCTTTTGTTGCTTCATCCGCATATTCGACATTACGCCACAATGAACTGTCTCGATTTTTGAAATCTTCAAGACTTACATATTTTTTTGTTGATAAATCCCCATCCGTTTGGGATTGTGCTGTTTTCTTTGCCGCTTTTGCATCTGCCACCGCTTTTGCAATAGCACCTCTGTTACCGTAAGCAGTCGCTCCGCCTCTGAACGTACCGCCAAGGAGCGCACCGCCTGCGAATGATACCATCGGATTTACTAAATAGAACTGCGCGAACGCCTTTTCGTTTGCTTTCTCCATCGTTTCGCCTGCAGCTATAAGCTCGTCGCGGTATTTAATCATTTCAGACTCGTCGCCGCGAACAATGTAGTCTGCAACAGTGTTCGCATATTCAGAGATCAATTCCTCTGTGCCTTCTTCAAGCGCGCCTTGCGCGATTTGAGAGAGTATTGCTTTTCTTACGGCTTTAGCCGTTACATCCTTCGCCGCCGCCTTGCCCGCACCAGCAAAAGCATCGAATAAGTTTTCAAGCGGTATCTTTTCCGTTATAGCTTCAACTGTACCGGAGATCAGACCAAGAGCCATAGAATCCTCCGTGCTTGCGCCATCCATTCTGGCACTGTACGCGGTTTGTCCGGCAGATTCAAGAGCCATCAAAGGAAGCGCATACGGACCGAAAGGCAAATGAGCGGCATAATTCACAGCACCAAGACCGATGTTAGCCGCGCCTCTTGCTATGGGATTTTTTATATCTTCGGTGAGACCTTCAGAAGAAGCCTGTGAAAGACGCGCACCTGAACTGAAAGCACTGTTAGGGTCATATTCTTTGCCTCTGACCATAGCTCCAAAGTTTTCAACCGCCGCTATCGGAGAAGCAACACTACCTATTACATTAGCCGCTACGCCTACGGCTGGGTATTTCTTTGCTACTTCTTTAATTACACCGATTTCCCTCTCCGCTGTACGTGCGCGGACGTCCTTTTCTATAAGCTTTTGATAATCATCTGCAAGCTTCGGATTTTCTTCATACAGCACATCGTAAGTATGTTTCTGAACGTCAGTCATATCTCGTGCGCTGACCGAGCTAAAAACGCCGTTCTTAAGAGCACCGGACATTGTATTATATCCAAGAATAGAGGGGTCCCCGCCGTTTATTCCGCCGATCTTAGAAAGAAGTTCAGTTGTGCGGCTGTTTTTTACGGTTTTTCCTGCCGCGTATTTCTCATAGGTCGAAAGCTTTTCGGCGTTTTTTATATCGGATACCTCGTTTTCAAGC
>JAZSKM010000105.1:0-7938 GCA_045534835.1 Eubacteriales bacterium
GTTGCGGCAGTTACAGGCGGCAAGGGCGGCGGACGTCCCGACGGTGCAATGGCAGGCGGCGCCGATATTTCAAAGGTTTCAGAGGCACTCGCAGCAGCAGGAAGCATCCTCGCAGATCAGCTCAAGTAAAACAAATAACAAAAGCAGTTCGTCATAATAATGACGAACCGCTTTTTGTTTTAGATAAACCGTATGATTTTGCTGTCTATATCGCCGAAAATGCTTTTGATATCCCCCTCAAAGCGGCGACTTATCTCCACACTTTCAAGCGCTGTGCAGTCTGCAAACGCCTCGCTGCCTATAGTCCTTACTGTAACAGGTATTGCTATTTTTCTCAGTTTTTCACAGCCTGCAAAGGCGGACTGCCTGATTTCCTCAAGCGTTGACGGGAACTCTATCTCCCGAAGCGCTGTGCAATGTGCAAACACACCGTTTCCTATAACGCGAAGTTTTTTCGGCAAAGTGATATGTTCAAGCGATTTACAACCGTAAAATGCGCTTTGGTCTATTATCTCAGTTTCGTCAGGCAATTCGACCTCGCACAATTTCTCACAGTGAAAAAATGCTCCGACAACATCGCATCTGCCGCCTTTTGCAAAGGACACCTTTTCAAGCGCTCTGCAGCTGTAAAACGCGCCAAATCCTACGTGCTCTAAGGTAGACGGCAGGTAAAGCTCGCTCATACCTCTGCAAAACGCGAATGCGCTGTCATAAATACTCCTAAGTCCCTCAGGCAAGCGCACGCAGGACAGCGAGTGACAGTTTTTGAACGCGCCGCCTTCTATTTCCTCAAGCGTTGACGGAAACTCAACCGTTTCAAGATATTTGCAATTCCAAAAAGCCCTCACGCCGATTTTGCGAACGCCCTCGCACAGTTTCAGCGACTTCATCTTTCTGTATCGGTATGCTCCGTCATCAACAAAGCTTGCAGAAACTGTCACCTCCTCAGGCTCTTCTTTTTCCGCTGACACCTTTGTATGAGGGTCAAAGGCGTCAGGATCTATCTCGATTTCGGCACCCTCCGGTACAGCAACCTTACCAAGGCTGTCACACCCGTAAAATGCAAACTGCTCAATAAACTCGATTTTTTCGTGAAGCACGACCTCGCTTAAGCTTTCACAAAAAGCAAAGGTAAGCGTTTCTATATGCCGAACTCCACTCGGTATGCGGACCTCTTTTATGCGTGTGCTCGCAAACGCGCCCGAGCCGATTTCGGTTATACTGCTTGGCAGATTTATCTCAGCAAGACTTGTGCAGCCGCCAAACGCACCGTAGCCTATGCTTTTCACATCCTCAGGCAGAACAATGCACGGTAGACTTTCACAGCCCGAAAAAAGCCTACTGCCTATTTCGGTAACGCCGAAAGGCAAATTAACACTTTCAAGGCTCTTACAACCCATAAACGCATCATCCGAAATATGCGTTACACTGTCGGGCAAGACAACCCTTTTCAGATTTTCGCAGCCTTGAAAAGCGCTGACGCCTATGCTTTTCACCCCGTCTGGTATGACTACCTCGCAAAGCTCTTTATGCCCTGCGAATGCATAGTCGGGAATTTCGGCAAGACCGCACGGCAGCATCGGCGCTGTACCGCTGTACGAAAAGTCCTCGCGCACAACCTCGGTACCGGCAGGGAAAGCCTCAATTCCTATTTCGGTAACGCCAAGGGGTATAGCTATATGAGAAAGGCTCTCGCACTCACCAAATGCACCGTCCAAAATCCTTTCCAGACCGCGCGACAAGGTAACCTCGCATAGGCTATTGCAACTGAAAAATGCCCTCTCGCCTATTTCCTTTGTACTACTTGGCAGTGTGATTTTTTCAACTGCTATGCCGCAAAATGCTTCTCTGCCTAAAGTAGTGAGAAACGCAGGCAGTTTTACCTCTTTAAGCTTAATACAGCCTGCAAAAGCCTCTTTGGGAATCTCCCTTACCCCATCGGGTATCTCGATTTTTTCAAGCGAAGCGCAGTTAAAAAACGCTTGCTCACCTATTATTTCAAGTTGCTGCGGCAGATTGATACTTTCAAGCACGCGGCAGTTTTTGAACGCGGCAGCACCGATTTCGGTAACACTGTCGGGGATAACCACAGACTTTAGTGCGAAGAACTTTGAAAATGCTTTTTCACAAATCTTTTTAAGCCCCTGCGGCAGTACGACACGCATAACAGAACGGTTGTTTTTAATGGAAAAATCGGAAATTTCAGGCGGTAAAACAAGCGTTCCGCGATGATAAATCTTCTTCTCTTCGCAAACCGCAAAGCTGCCGAGCAATGCGAAAACTCCCGCTATAGACTTATACGCGGATTTTTCGGGCATTGCGTTTTCGGGAATGTAGCATAGTCGCACGTTTGAATAATTAAACTTCATATATTCAAAGTCAGTGTTTTCAGTTAGAGAGAACGCAACTCCGCGAACCTTGCTAGTCGATTTTTCAATCAGTCTGCTTTCAACCGCCTCTGCATCATTCGGGCAGGATATAAAGCCGATATACTCACCGCAAAGCTCGTTATACGCGGTATGCTCATAAAGCTCAAGCTCATCGGCAAACGGCGTGTGCATCTCGCCGCAAACGCCGCACCCATTTTCAAGAAACGCCCGTGCCTCCAAAACGTTAAAGCAGCGCGGATATATGTCGTCGCCGCCGTCATAGTCGGTGTTGCCGAGATAAAACAATTCGCACAAGGCTTTTCTCACACCGAAAAGGCTATCTCTTGCATAACCAAGCAGTTCTGTCGCCGTGGACTTGTCGCAAAGAGCATTTGCACTGTCAATATGCCCGAACATAAAGCAAACATCACGCACAAGCGCAAGAACTGCCGCAAAGCAGGCTTCGTTCCTAAGCGAAGCCGCGGCAGGTATCAAATACTCGTACAACTCATATTCGGGAACATACCAAAAGAGCGGTCCGTACGGCGGATATGTCCCGTTTGCCGAGCGAAGAAGCAGTTCGCAAACGAGCGTTTCGGTTGCCGCCGCCTTGTTTTTAACAAGGTCGCGGCAGCTGTCAAGCACAAGGGTATATTCATCTATACCGCACTGCATAATAAGGCGGTAAAGCTCGGCTGTCACAGTCTTGTCAATAAGGCTGTCCGCCTTTATTAGAAACAGCTTGATAACCGCCGACCAGTATGTGTCCGTATAGTGAGAAAAGAGCGTTTTTATAAACTCTGCGTCACCGATTTCATCATAATCGTCAAAGCTCTTTTCATAAAAGTATACCGCCGTAAAATATTCAAGGAACATTTTATGCGGAAACTCGCCGTCTGTCATAATGGCGCGGTTCTGCAGGTATTCCACTAAAAAATCCGCGCGGCTCTCACAGTCATCGCCATACTTTTCGCGCAGTATACGGCAGAATATCTTGCGCGCTTCTATATTTTTACCGCGCGAAAGCAGATTGTATCTCTCGTATGCAAAGGCTTTAAGTATCCTGCCGATGTCCCTTGTCACCATATCGCGATAGCTACTTGGCACCTCGGCTATTTTCCTGCCCTTATCAAGCGTAAAGGTTATCTCCGAAACAGCATCGTAAATTCCTACGACCGTTTCGGGTATTTTTCCGCTGTCCTCATATACTATTGCAAGCTGTGAAAGAAGCAGCGGATTCGCCTTGATTTCATCCGAAAGCTCCTTGACACGCATATAAAAATCCTGCTTTTTCTCGCTCGAACCGAACATTAAAAACAGGTTCTGGCTAAGCGTTTCAATCTCGCTCTCGCTCAGCTTTTCAAGCTCATAACAGCTCACTTCTCTGCCGCATATCGCAAGCAGGTCGGCATCGCTCCTGTTACGGCTGGTGAAAATCAGCGAAATGTCGCCGCCGCTCGACTTGCAAAAATCCTCTACCTTATTAAGGAACCGTCTTGTCCCCTCCTTGGTGGAGATTTCATCCATACCGTCAAAAATCAGCGCAAGACGGCGGTTTTTCAAAAGGGTTTTAAAATCCGCCTCGGTAAAAAAGCTTCGGTTACCGCAAACTCTGCAAAATTCTCCGTAAATCGCAGAAAAAAGATCGGCATCACTCTCAGAAAGTTTGTTGCAGCTAAGTATAACGGCAACGGTGTCCTCATCCGCACCCGCGCGGAGTCTTTCCGCATATCGCGTTTTTCCGCTTCCCGCCGCGCCGCTTATAAAAGCGATCTCGCCGCTTTCACACAAACTGCTTATGGAGTTGTATGTACCGCCGCCCTCAGCATCACATTTTTTGATTCTACGGTCAATATACAACTTTGAAAAATCGTATTCCCTGTCCGAAAAGCCGCCTGCCCCGTAAAGCGGCACGAGCCGCATATAGTCGGGCTTTACAGCAAGGCGGTAAACCGTATCAAGACGGTTTACAAGCAGCGACGTTACTTTGCGGTATATTGCTTCAAGCTGCTCGCTATCTGCATCTTTGTCTCCGAGTATCACCGCGCTTCCGTACTCGGGTATACCGTACGGCAGCTCTTTATACAGCTCCATACTTTCGCACACGGGGACTATACGGTTTTCATGCCCGTCAAGCTTTGCATATTCCTCTATCTCAACAGGCACATACGTGCTCACCTTTGTGTTCTCGGTATAGATAAGCAAAAATACCGTACACATAGAGACCGCCTTGCGGCTCCACTCCCTGAAATCTCCGCTGCACGACTCATCCGACTCAAGACAGCATATGTCACGCTCACGCAGATACGCGCATATCTTGTCCTTAAGCGTACGGTCTGCCCCCGTCCAGCTTATAAATACATCCTGTTGCCTTATATCCATGCGCTCCATACAAAAAGCTCCATTCTGCCGCACATTTTTTACTTTCGCTACTATTTTACTATATTTGTTTGCATAATTCAAGGAAATCCGCGCTCCATACCAAAAACATTTGCACCTTTTGCACCTTTTTTCAAAAAACTCTTGACAAACCGAGGTCGTTTCAATATAATATAGGTTGTCTTATTGTGAATACAAGCGAAGTTATCGCTTCCGAAATCTTGCAAGGAGGTGCAAATCACGATGCTTAGAACCTATCAGCCTAAAAAGCGCCAGAGAAAAAAGGAACACGGCTTCAGAAAGAGAATGAAGACCGCAGACGGCAGAAAAGTACTCAAGAGACGCCGCGCTAAGGGCAGAGCGAGACTCACTTACTAATTTGAGTTTGGCTGCTGCCTAATACCTACTCCCACGGGAGTTTCAAACTCCGATAACTCTCTATGAGATTATCGGGGTTTTTTAATCATTTGAAAATCGGAAGGGTATTTATATGAAATACCGCGCTATATGCGAAAACCACTTGTATTCAAAAGCATATAAGAAGGGCAAAAAGGCTGTTATGCCGACCATAGCCGTATATGTCCTGCCCGACTACCGCAAACGCGCATTGATGAAGGCAAATCCCGAAAAGAAATATATCAACCGCATAGGTCTTACAGTGGGCAAAAAAATCGGCGGCGCTACTGAGCGCAACCGTGCAAAAAGAATTATTCGGCACGCTTATAAAAATATTGATACAGATACACCCGTAAAAACAGGCAACCTTGTGGTGCTTGTAGCACGCGAGGCAATATCAGGAAAACGGACGGGCGATGTGGAAAAAGAACTTCGCCGCGCACTGAAAAAACTCGAACTTATATGAAATATTTTTGCATCTGGCTTATCAATCTGTATCGAAAGTTTATTTCTCCGCTCAAGAAAAGTTGTTGCAGGTTTACACCGACCTGTTCTGCCTATGCTCTCGAAGCATTTCAAAAACGCGGCTTTTTTGCAGGGCTTATCCTCACGGTATATCGCATAGCACGCTGCAATCCTTACTGTAAATGCGGCTACGATCCCGTACCCGAAAGAGGCTTTAAACCCTTCTCCAAACAACCGGGCGATGAAGAATGAAAGAAAGGATATTCCTTAAAAAATGAATTCCCTATTTGACATTATCAATATACCTTTTGCGTATATTATGCGTCTTTTTGATTCCTTTACAGGAAACTACGCACTTACCCTCCTGCTTTTCACTCTCGTTATCAAACTGGTATTTTTGCCGCTCGGTATCAAGCAGCAGAAAAATCAGATCAAAATGGCGGCTATCCGCCCTAAAGAAGAGGTCATCCGCAAGAAGTACGCTGGCCGTACCGACCGTGCTACTCAGCAGAAGATGCAGCAGGAAATTATGGAGCTGCAGCAAAAAGAGAATGTCAGCCCATTTGGCGGCTGTATGCCTCTCATAGTTCAGCTTGTTGTAATTATGGCTGTATACTCTATCATCCGTCAGCCTCTTACCTACATCTGCGGCATTGCCAAGGACGAGCTTATCGCTCTCGCAGGACATCTCGGCCTTACCTACAGAGGCGAGGCTATCACAGCAGACACCTTTAATGTTTTCGACCAGATCAACGCAATTTCCGCTATCAATACAAACCTTGATAGCGTAAGTGCGGCATTCCCCGACCTTGTAGGTGCATTTGAGCGCATCCCTAACCTCAACTTCTTCGGTCTTAACCTTGGCGTTACCCCCACATCTGTATGGGGTGGCTACACCTCGGGCGAGGCAGTTTCGGGCGTAGGCGTGCCTACTCTTCTCAACGTAGTTGCATACGCAATAATCCCCGTTGCCTGCTTCCTTTTGCAGGTTCTTACGATGAAGCTCACAAGAAAGTTCACGTATCAGTCGCCCGCCGTTCAGGATGCACAGACAGGCTGCAGTATGAAGATGATGGACTGGACAATGCCCCTTATGTCACTCTTCTTCTGCTTTACTTTCTCGAGTGCTATCGGTCTTTACTGGATATACTCCAACATTTTCTCCTTTGCACAGACGGTTCTGCTTGCAAAGCTTATGCCCGTTCCGCGTTTTACCGAGGAGGACATCAAGGCCGCTGAAAAGGAAATGAAGGAAAAGGGCTACACAGTAAAGAAAAGCGACCTTGCGAGAGTTCGCTCTCTCCATCATATCGACGATGACGACTATGATGAGCTTCCCGAGATCAAGAGCGAAGTAAAGGGTGCAAATCAGACACTTCTCAACGGTGAAAGAGTTACAAACAGCAAAGCTGAAAAGCCGAAACTCAAGGACGAAAGCGACAAGAATAAAAAATAATTACTACCGGAAAGGTTCGTGTATAGTACACGAAATATAACAATAGATGATTACCGAAATTTTTGCGACCGGTAAAACGGTCAATGATGCAGTAGAAGCACTTAAGGCAAAGCTTGGTCTTGACACACTTGACGATACCGATTGGAGCGTTGTAAGCGCAGGTAAAAAGGGAGGTCTCTTCGGCATCGGCGCAGCACCTGCAAAGGTCGTTGCACGTATAGAAACTCCTGATCCCAAGCCCGAGAAAAAGCCCGAGCCGAAGCCGGAAAAGAAGGCTGAGGCAGTGGCTCCCAAGGCGGAGAAGAAACCCGAACAAAAGAAGCCTGAGAAAAAGCCTGAGCCAAGGAAGGCTGAAAAGAAGAGTGAGCCGAAACCGAAAAAGCCGAAAAAGCCCACCACCGAGGCTGAAATCAAAGCAGCATTTTCTTTTGTAGAAGTTCTTGTGAAGAATCTTGAGCTTGACGTTACCGCTACCGTTTGTGAGACCGAGGAAAATGCGAGCTGTATCCAGATAGCAGGCGCAGATGCAGGTATGCTTATCGGTCACCACGGCGAAACACTCGATGCTGTTCAGTATCTTGCAAACCTCGCGGCTAACCGCGCAGAGGGCAAGGATGACCACGAGCGTATCACCGTTGACGTTGAGGGCTACCGCGAAAAGCGCGAGGAAACTCTCCGCGCCCTTGCCCGCAGAATGGCGGCTAAGGTACAGAAGTATGGCAGAAGCGTAGTGCTTGAGCCTATGAATCCTTACGAGCGCCGCATTATCCACTCTGAAATTCAGGAGATAGAGGGCATTTCCACAAACTCTATCGGCTCTGACAACAACCGCAAGGTGAGTATTTTCCTAACCGATAAGGGTATGGGCAAGCT
>JAZSKM010000117.1:0-22418 GCA_045534835.1 Eubacteriales bacterium
GTTGATGTAACCAATATGCCTGAGCACAAGCGTGCAAAATTTCTCGGCAGAGTGTTTCAGGATCCGATGAAGGGAACTGCTCCTGATATGGAAATTGCAGAAAATCTTGCAATTGCAGCGCGCCGCGGGACCAAGCGTAAACTTAAATGGGGTGTACGCAAGGCGGAGAGGGAGGAGTACAAAAAACTTCTTGCAACCCTTGAACTCGGACTTGAAAGCAGGCTTTCAAGTAAAGTGGGACTCCTTTCCGGAGGACAGCGACAGGCGGTAACACTGCTTATGGCATCGCTTAGAAAGCCAAAGCTTCTGCTTCTTGACGAGCATACCGCGGCACTCGATCCCAAGACTGCGGCAAAGGTGCTTGAAATCACGGATAAAATCGTAAATGAAAACAAGATAACCACTGTTATGATCACCCATAATATGCGTGATGCTATTGACCACGGCAACCGTCTTATTATGATGCATGAGGGACACGTTGCGGTCGATATTTCGGGTGAGGACAAAAAGAAGCTCACCACCAAGGATTTGCTTGACCTTTTTGCAAACGCAAGCGGCAAGGAATTTTCAAACGACAGAGCTCTGTTATCATAAAGTAAAAAACACTCGGCAAAAGCGACCTCTTTTGAGCTATAATTATTGAATATTAGTGGCATATTTTAGTTGACAAAGAGATTTAACTGTGATAGAATGATAACGATACAGAGATTTGGAGACGTATCGAATAAACTCATATGAGCTTGGCTCATATGAGTTTGTTTTGGTACGTCTTTTCTTGTATCACTGTCAATTTGAAAATTAATTTTGGAGGATAAAAATATGAAAAAGAACAACATCGTGGATTGGAAAACAATTACCGATTTTGTAGTTGACTCTTTTGTTGGCTACGGAATTCCGAGAGAGGATGCAGAGATCTGTGCTGACGTTCTTCTCGAATCTGATAAGAGAGGTATTGAGTCTCACGGCGTAAACCGCTTCAAGCCCATTTACCTTGACAGAATCAGAGACGGTATTCAGAACCCCGTTACAAACTTTGAAGTAATCAAAGAAACACCTACCACCGCTGTAGTTGACGGTCACGATGGTATGGGACAGGTAATTGGTTACAAGGCTATGAAGATGGCAATTGCCAAGGCTAAGGAATACGGTATGGGTATGGTAGTTGTACGCAACTCCTGCCACTACGGTATTGCAGGATATTATCCGAGTATGGCTTGTAAGGAAGGCTGTATCGGTATGACAGGAACAAACGCTCGTCCCTCTGTTGCTCCTACTTTTGGTGTAGAAGGTATGTTTGGTACAAACCCTCTTACCATAGGTATACCTACCGATGAGGAATTTGATTTCCTTATTGACTGTGCTTCTTCCATTACCCAGAACGGTAAGGTTGAATACTATGAAAGAATAGGTGAAGAGGTTCATCCCGGAACAATTATCGGCATTGACGGCGAGCCTGTAGAGGGCGATGCAGGAGTGGCTCTCAAAAAGATACGCAACGGCACTGCGGCTCTTACAACACTTGGCGGCATCGGAGAAGCACTCGGCGGATACAAGGGTTACGGCTACGCTATGGTAGTTGAGCTTCTTTCTGCTGTTCTTCAGGACGGTGCATACGGTAAGGCTCTTGACGGTAAGGATGCAGACGGAAACAAGGCTCCTTATCACCTCGGCCATTTCTTTATTGCAATTGATACTGAGCATTTCCTTGGTGAAGAGCTCTGCAGAAAGAAAGCAGGAGATATTATCCGTGCTGTTCGTAATTCCAAGAAGGCTCCCGGCGCAGAAAGAATTTACTCCGCTGGTGAAAAGGAACACCTTGTACGTCTTGCACGTAAAGACGGTGTGCCGATAAACGAGTCTGTTCAGAAAGAGATGGTTGCTGTCCGTGACGAACTTGGTCTTACACAGTATAAGTTCCCTTGGGAAGACTAAGTGAAAAGCTATACTACAAGGGTGTAATTTAATTTTATAAAGCAATCAAGCGGAGGATTAAAAATCTAATCCTCCGCTTGATTATTAGCAGAGAAAGTGATATACTTTAGCCATTAAGTGAAGTGTATAACTTTAATAAGAGAATAATTGCTACGGTCAGAAGCATAAAGGACCTTGATGAGGCAATAAAATCCGACATATGGATGTTATTGTTTAGTGGCATCTAAATCTTACGGCCTTTTTGTAACAACTCTGGAGATGATGAAAGTGAAAAAAACATATGTAACATCTATGCCTAATCATATCGGGGCATTTTTGAAAGCAAGCAAGTGCTTTTCTGCTCTGGGAATAAACATTACCCGTGTAAGCTATAACAAAGCGGTTGACTCGCACACTTTGTTTATTGATGCCGAAGGAACCGAAGAACAGTTGAAAAAAGCGGATATTGAACTTGAGAAGATAGGATATCTGCATAACAATACCAACAAGACAAGCATCGTTTTAATTGAATTCTGTCTTCGCGATGTGCCGGGCAGTGTAACAGATGTGTTAACGCTCATCAGTGAATTTAATTTTAACATTTCATACATAAGTTCACAGGAAAACGGAACAGATTATCAGTACTTTAAAATGGGACTGTATGTTGATGATTTTGATAAGATTTCTGCATTCTTAAAAGAGGCGGAAAAAATATGCAAAGTACGGGTAATTGATTATAACAGTACGGAAAAAGTATTTGATAACAGTATATTTTATAATACCTATGTTGCGGGATTGTCGCAAATGCTTGGACTCTCAGAAGAAGCAAGTGAAAACCTATTGGTTCACGTCAATCTTGCAATGCAGACACTGGATGACCAAGGTTTATCCCCATACCGCACATTTGACAGCATAAGCAGATTTGCAGAATTATTAAGCGTTTCGCAGGGGAAAAACTTTTTACCACGTATAAGTACCCACCAAATCACTGAAAATACTGATATAACACTTATTGAGCCGCCTTGCGGCAGTAATACTGCAATTATAAAAAGCAATGGAAAAGTGTTGTTTGTAGACAGCGGTTACGCTTGCTACGAAAAGGAAATGCTCGGTATTTTCAAAAAGATAATCCCCGAGTTTGACAATATAAAGAAAAGAGTGCTTGTAACTCACGCTGATGTTGACCACTGCGGACTTTTGCCGATGTTTGATGAAATTATCGGAAGCTATAAAACAGCGTGCAGCCTGAGTAATGAGTATAACGGCAAAAACGGACTCCGAGAAGAAAATCCGTTACACAAGCCATATATAAACATATGCAAAACTCTTACATCGTATGGGCCCGTCAATCCCGAAAAGATTACAGTACCGTGGAAAGATGTTGAAAATCTCAGCGAACCGCTGACACAGATTGGGTTCTTCGATTTTGAAGAATTGCATTTTGAGGTCTTTGAGGGCAAGGGCGGTCACCTTTCGGGTGAGATAGTGTTGATTGATTACTCAAAGCATATTGTGATTACAGGCGATATTTATATCAATACTCACGGGCTTACACCTGAGCAGGCTGAGTATAATCAGTACGCGCCGGTGCTAATGACCTCTGTGGATACAGACCCAAAGCTGTGTGCCGATGAGAGAAGGGCTGTTATACAGCTCCTTGGCGCCGGAGATTGGCAGATTTTCGGAGCGCACGGCCTTAAAAAGGATTACTCTGCTGATTATAAGTAAAAATGAGGTATTATGTATGAAAATATATATAATTCGTCACGGAGATCCCGACTATGCGGCAGACTCCCTTACGCCAAAAGGATGGAGAGAAGCAGAGTTTTTGTCCGAGAGACTGATTAAGCTTCCTGTTGATGACTTTTATTGCTCGCCGATGGGACGTGCAAAGGATACCGCTTCCTTGACGTTAGATATGCTTGGTAAAAAGGCAGAAATATTAGACTGGCTTAGAGAGTTTGACGGAAAGGTGATGTCACCTTTTTCCGGAAAGGACAGAATACCGTGGGACCTTCCTCCTTATTACTGGTGTAATGAGCCAAAATATTATGATTTGAATGAATGGTGCTCCACAAGTCTTATGGTGGGCGGCAATGTCAAAGAGGTTTACAGGGAAACTGTCGAGGGTGTAGATGAACTTTTAGAGCGCTACAACCTGAAAAGAGAGGGAATGGCATACCGCGGTGGGGAGGACAGGTCGATTGCTTTGTTTTGCCATTTTGGAATGGGGATAACCATACTTTCGTATTTGGTAGGCATTTCCCCCATAGTTGCACAACACAATTTCTTTCTTGCGCCTACATCTGTAACTACATTGGTTACAGAAACAGATAAAATGGGATATTCACATTTCAGAGCCGCCGCGGTAGGAGATACATCTCATTTGTACGCAAATAATGAACCGGTATCGGAATCCGGCTTGTACCCAAGGTTTGAAAAGTAAATTAACTACTATTGGAGGTAAACTTATGCAGTATGTGTCTTTAGGTAAAACGGGACTCAAGATTTCCCGCCTTGGCTTTGGTGGAATACCAATACAGAAAATAGATGCAGAGGGTACTCGCAAGCTCTTCCTTCAGATGAAGGATGCGGGTATCAACTTTGTTGATACCGCACGCGGATATACCGTCAGCGAGGAATATATCGGCTATGCGCTTGAGGGCATCCGCGAGCATTTCGTGCTCGCTACAAAGAGTATGTCGCGCGACAAAGAGGGAATGGCTCGTGATATAGACACAAGCCTTAAAAATCTTCGCACCGACCATATCGAGCTTTACCAGATACATAATCCGAGTGTCGGCGATCTTGAAAGAGCGTTTTCGGCAGGTGGCGCAATAGAAGCACTGCTTGAAGCAAAGGAAAATGGCAAAATCGGGCATATCGGCGTTACAGCGCACAGCCTTGAGGTTTTTGAGATGGCAATGTCCTATGATTTTGTTGAAACGATAATGTTTCCGTACAACATCGTTGAAACGCAGGGCGAAGCGCTTATGCAGAGATGCACCGAAAAGGGAATTGCTGTTATCGCTATGAAGCCGCTTGCAGGCGGCGCTATTGAGGATGCAACACTTGCGCTGCGTTTTATTGCAGCGAATCCCGATGTTACTGTTGTAATTCCCGGAGTTGCCGAAGAAAAAGAGATTGTCCAGAATGTTTCGGCAGTTTGCGACACCTCGCCGCTTAATGCCGCTGAGCTTGCAAAAATTGATGAAATTCGCGCAACACTTGGCACACGCTTTTGCCGCCGTTGTAATTACTGTGCGCCTTGTACGGCGGGCATCAGCATTTATTCGATGTTCTTAATGGAGGGATATCTTACGCGATACGGGCTTGCCGATTGGGCAAAAGCACGCTATGATGCAATGGGCAAGCACGCATCCGACTGCGTTGGCTGCGGCGTATGCGAAACCAGATGTCCGTATAATCTGCCTATTCGTGAAATGCTTCAGACGGTTGCCGAAAAGTTTGGAAAATAGTATAATTTGTCAAAATTTGACCGTAAAAATTACTGATAAAAATTGTTATTGACTTTTTCTATACAAGACTGTATAATAACACTCGGTGATTTTATAGAAAGGAGAAGAAAATATGACGTTTATTGAAAAGTTTGAACAGATCAAAAAGAAGTTCGGCAAGGTTGACACGTCTCGCGTAACCGAGAATTTCGCAGTGCAGGTAAACCTTATTGATACCGATTGCGGCGGTGCTTTCTTTGTAACACACTTTGACGGCGATGTTGCTATCGAGCCTTATGATTACCGCGACAATACCGCTATGGTATATATCAAGGCTAAGGACTTTATTGATGCTATCGGCGGCAAACTCAACATCGTTGACGCTATTATGGGCGGCACTGTTGAGGTGGTTGGCAATGTAGAGCACGTTCAGGCAATGTTCCTTCTCAAGAAGCCTGCAGCAAAGCGTACCTGCAAGAAGGCTGAGGATGCTCCTGCCGAGAAGCCTGCAAAGAAGACCTGCGCAAAGAAAACATCTAAGTAAAAAGATTCCAAAACTGAGCTCCAAGAAACGCTACAACATAAAGCGGGCATTGTGAGGCAAGACAACGGGGAAGACTCGGTAAAATGGGTTTTCCTCTTTTGCTTTTTTCACAGTTATTATAGCAAATGTGAAAAAAGCAAAAGGCGGCGTTTTCGGAAAGGCGACATTTCAAATGAGAAAATATAAAATAATAGATGCCCATTGTCACATATATCCCGACAAGATTGCACAAAAAGCATCTGACAGTACAGGCAATTTTTATAATTTGCCATCGGTGTTGGACGGAAAAATTGCCACACTTTTGGAATATGGCGAAAATGCGGGGATAGACCATTTTATTGTTCAATCTGTTGCGACGACGCCAAAGCAGGTTTCGAGTATAAACAACTTTATCGCAAATGCGGTTGCACAAAGTGCCGGCAAATTCACAGGCCTTGGTACTCTTCATCCTGACAGCGAAAATATGGTAGCCGATGTCAGTGAAATTATAAGCCTCGGTTTAAAAGGAGTAAAACTTCATCCTGATATACAAAGATTTAAAATAGACGACTACCGTATGCTTAAAATATATGAGCTTTGCGAAGGGAAACTCCCGATTCTTATGCATACAGGTGATAACCGCTACGACTATTCAAACCCCAACAGAATGATGCCCATACTTGAAATTTATAAAAATTTAACTGTCATTGGCGCTCATTTCGGCGGGTGGTCGATATGGGAGAAAGCCACAAAAAAGCTTAGCGGGTATGAGAACTTTTATGTCGACTGTTCTTCCTCGCTTTATGCAATCTCGTGTGATAAGGCAAAAGAGTTAATAACGGAGTACGGAGCGAAGCGTGTTTTGTTTGGCACGGATTATCCTTTGTGGGATCCGAGTCGCGAGATTGAAAGGTTTATGCAGATAGATCTTACAGAAGAAGAGCGTGAGGATATTCTTTATAACAATGCAAAAAAATTGTTTAATATATAATGAAAAAAGAGGTGCAACCAAATGGTTGCACCTCTTCTGATTTTACTTTACTGTTTCATATCTTCCAACGAACAATAGTTCGCCGTTTGTATTGTCGCGGATAGCAAAATAGAAGGGTTTGTCCGCGGTGAAGTCCTTTATCGGGCGTTCATCAATAAAAGCTGAGGTAAGTTTCACTAATACCGCGGTGACTGCCGCCGCCTCAGTACCGTTTTCATCAATCTTGATGTAGGTCTTTTGCAGAACGTCGTCAACCTTTACTGCCTCTTCGAGCATCGCACCGAACTCGGCATTGCCCTCAAAGGCATAGGTCATACCGAGCGCCTTTAAAATGTCCGTAAGCGAGGTTTCGTATTCAAGTTCAAACTTCGGTACGGTAAGGCGCACCTTTGAGTTTACGAACTCGGCAGAGCTTAAAAATTCATCAATTCTGAATTGGTCATCGGCGAGAATAAGGTACATACTAAAATCATACTCGCTGTCTTTTATATAACCGTCGTCACTGCCGTATCGGCTGTAGTCAAGTTTTACAGCCTTGATGCCATCTTTTTCGCAGTAGTCAAACGAGTCGGTGTTGTGCATAAAGTCAGTTTTAGAGATGCTGCCGTCCTTGTTTGTAAAGTCACCCTCTACTGTAAGGTTTTCAGAGAAAGAATTTTCCCACGCAGCCTTGAAATAAACCGCATTTGCAAGGACTGCGGCAAATTTACGGTGTTCCTCGCTGAGAATTTCTTTAATTTTGCCGTTTGTTTTCTCGTCAGACCACTTGTTTACCTCTTCTACCGAATTATCATTTGTAACCTCACGCACCTCGGCAGAGTAGAAGTCCTGCATTTTTGCGCGATATTCGGGTAAAAATGTGACACTCTTACTACCGAAAGCGGATTGATTAAGCCACAGAGAATTTGCAGTTTCAAGCGCCATTGCCGTAGAGTAGGTTTCATAGCGTGCAAGGAGCGACTTTACCTCTTCGTTATATTTTTCAAGGTCGTCTATGTCTATGGCATTAAGAATCTGCCGCTTAGTTTCGCCCTCGGCACCGTTCGCAAGCAGGGCAAGACACATCTTGGCTGAATACGGGGAGAGCATACGGTTACCGTCCGCCTCGGTCATAAGCATAAGGTTATCAGCAAAACTTGCGCCGCTGTCGGCTACGGGCAAAACAGTATCATCCGGTGAAATTATAGGCATATATGTGGTATCCTCCGAAAGAGAAATATCATCATTGCAAGAGCAAAGGCAAAGTGTAAGGATAAGACACAGAGAAAAAAGTATCTTATTTTTCATTTTGAGTTTCCTCATTTTTAATAGCGTTTCTCTGGTGCTTTTTCTTGGAATGCTTAACTGCCGCTACAGTAACAACTGCAATTACAGCAATTATCACCGCGTACGGGAAGAAGTAGATGATGGCAAACAGAAGTCCCTCACCAAAGTTTGCAAATGATTCTGCCGAGCCAGACAGAGTCTCGCCGAGACGGTCTGTGAAGGTTTTAGGTGCAGGTGAAGTATACTTTGTAACTTCGTTTAAGCTCAGGTGGAAGGTTGCGTATTTTACGTCGTTGTCGATTGTGCGGAGCGTATTGGTAAGAGATTCGATTTCGTATTGAACATCGCAAAGACGTCTTTCGATTTCGAGCATTTCGCTTACGGTGTCCGCCTTTTCAAGCATAGCGAACAGGCGATCCTCCTGAATACGGAATGACTTCAGGCGGCTTTCGCTGTCGTAGTAGTATTCGGTCATATTCTCAACAGAATTGTTGATGCTTGCTACATTATAGTTTTCGGAAAGACCGGACAAAAATGCGTTGTAATTCTCCTGAGGGATACGCACGGTCATATTGAGCGAGCGATAGCCGGAATAGTTGACAGAATTTAAGTTACTCGCATTTTCGGATACGATAATTCCGCCAAGCGCACTCACGGTGTCGTGCAGAGTTTTGTTTGCCGCATCAAAATCTTCGGTTTCAAGAGTAACGCGCGAGGTGTAGACCAGCTTTTCTTCGCTGATGACAGAGGTTGAGCCGCTTGCCGAAGCAGTGCTGCCGTAGTTCATTGCTCCGTCATACTGCGCTTTCTCCATTTCTACTACTGCCATATCTTCAGATACCGAGTAGTAAAAGTTTCCGTTTTCTTTTGGTGCGGCACCGCGATAAGCAGTATCAGCTGCAGCACTGCAGGCAGAAAGCATCATACAAAGGATGATTGCAAGCGCGATAATAGAATACTTTTTCATAGCGAGGTCTCCTTTATTTCTTGAAAATCAGAAACTTAGAGAGAACGTAATTGAAAATGACAACAAAGACCGATATAGCGAGCTTTACTATCCAGTCGTTAAAGTTAAACACGCCGACAAAAAGGGAAAATCCACCTATTTCAACAAGTCCGGAGAGTGCGCGGGCACCAAAGAATGCAGAAAACTCACCAAGTAGATGTTCTTTTTTGTTATTCTTAAATACCAGAAACTTGTTGGTGAAAAAGGCAAATATGACAGCTAAGCACCAAGCGATAACCTCAGCGGCAATTTTGTTAAAACTGTCGTCAAAGCAGGTAAGCAGTGCGTATGTCAGCCAGTTTACCAAGGTTGTCAAACCGCCGAAAAAGAGGTATGCAATCTCTTCTCGGTATTTTTTGTAAAGTTCTCTTAAAATTCCCATCTGCCTATATGTCGATATATTACCGAAAATTCCTCACCTTAGATTATTTTTGCTTTTTCACTCAAGTCGTCGAGAGTTGTAATCATATTGAGTGCATCAAGTAGCGCGTTTGCGCTCATACCGCTTGGCAGGTCGTAAAGTGCCGCAAGACGGTCGCGCGCAGCCGAGCTGTTTTCACCGCCTGACAGACCGTATAAATAGAAATCGCGCTTGGTGATTTTCACACCGCGTACGGTGCTGTTGTCCGAAAACCTTTCAAAGAGAGAACGCAGCAGGGCTGCATCCATACCCTCAACGCCGAGCGTGCCTTCTTTAGAGCCTTCGCGTTTTCGTTTTTCCTTGCCTTCAATTTTAGGGATATAAAGATTGTATACCTTGTCGCTCGGCAAAAGGCTTTTTATATAGGAGCGTATTACCTTTCCTGCGCCGTCACTGTCGCAGAGCAGTATTACGCCGTTTTTGCAAAGGCGCTTTATAAGTGCCTTTTTTTCATCGCTGTTAAAGATTGCAAAACCGCCGGTAGTCAGTATATTTGCATCTAAAATAGAGTCCAGCTTGATTTTGTCATATTTACCCTCGACTATTATAGGCAGGGAAACCTTAAGCTTTTCACTCATCTGCGAGCTCCTTTCGCGGCTTCGCAGATAAGCGCGCGCAACCTATCATAGTTTGTGCTTTCGCTCTTGATTTTAAGGTCACTCTCGCGGCAAAGCGTGAGTATATACCCGATTTTTTCAAGGCTGCTGTTTTTTGCCGCCGATGCGTAAAGTCCGGCTCTGTACTCGTTCATTTTCAGCCTTTTTGCAATATCGGGAGTGAACATTCCGCCGTCAAGCGCAGCTTTTACCCGATATAGGTCAATGTAGGTGTTGTATATTCCCGAAAAGGCAATCGCAGGGCGAATATGCTTTTCCTCCATGAGGCGCAGGATGCTCAGCGCTTCGTCTGTTCTGCCATAAAGAACAGCGTTTGACAGGGCGAATGGCTCAAGCTCCTTTGTGGTGCAGCATATAAGCTCGACATCGGCTTTTGTAAGGTTGTCGCGGCTATGAGCGTGGAGATATGCGCACAGCTTGTCAATCTCGCTTGCCATAGTCATCATATCCGAGTTGCATTGCTTTACAAGTTGACTGAGCGCATCACCGTCAGCGGTAATTTTATCCTTTGAAAAATGCTTGTTTGCCCACACGGTAAGCTCTCTCGCGGTTGCGCGCGGAATATAAGCTGTCTTTGCTGCGGCATCAAGCTTTTTATAAATCGGTGACGGCTTTTTTATAAGTGCGCCCTTTGCAGTGCCGTAATCGAGCGCGCCGTCAGCGATGTTCAATAATACCACCACATAGTCGTATTCTTTTGCTTCGGCAAAAAAATCAAGCAGCACTTCAACCTCGGCAGCCTTCATCTCTGTAAAGTTGAATTCGGATAATTCAATCAGCTTTTTGTCATCAAATACGGGCGGAGTCGCAAGAGCATCGGAAGCGGCATCGGCGGTGAAGCTCTTGGGTGTAAAAACGGCATGATTGAAAAGAGCATACGGCGAATCGCCGAGTATACTCTCGCGGATTTTAGTAGCGTAAAAACGCTTCAGATAATCCTCTTCGCCAAAGAGAATGTAAATCCCCTCAGGCGTTTTGTATTCCTTTTTAATATCAATCAAAGCCATAATCTATCCTATAATA
Organism: Eubacteriales bacterium; assembly: GCA_045534835.1. Classification (GTDB taxonomy): domain Bacteria; phylum Bacillota; class Clostridia; order Oscillospirales; family CAG-272; genus UMGS902. Next base: position 11,217 of record JAZSKM010000117.1, read on the forward strand.
CAGTAATGGTTATGTCGGTTTTTTCTGCTAAAATTCCGTTCATTTCCACGAGGTATTCGGCGTTCATCCTGCCGCCATCGTATGAAAGAGTGTTTTCGAGCGAAAGTGTAGTTATGCAAAGCTCGATAGGGAAGTAGGGGGTCTGATAGACACACAAATGCCGCTTACCCTCTTCAAAAACGAGTGCGGTAGAAACAGAGCCTTCGCGGAGTATGCTGACAAGCGCGGGATTGCTTTTGTCAAACACGACCTTTGTAACCGAGCCGTCCATACCCGTAATTTCGCTTTCGTTATATTCTATTTCTATTTTGCCACCCTTATCGGCAACCGTGCATTCGGTGGTGAGAGAGGTAGTTTCACATTCGGGATCGACCTTCATTGCGACATTTTTGCTTTTTCCGGTTATCGTGCTGTCGCCGTCCGTATCAAACTGCGTTACCTTTGATACGAGCTTTAATTTTGCAAATCTTTTGTTTATGCCCTTCATACCGTTTTCCTGCTTAGAATTTATTTATTTTAATTATAGCATTTTCCATATTTAAAGTCAATTAAAAGGGAAGACTAACAGTATGAAAAAAGTTGTAATTGTTATAGTTGTATTATTATTTGCGGTTTCGCTGATTGCCGCCGAGGAGAGAAACCCCGTATACACCCTTGCCGAGAGGATAGCAGGCGAGATGGGGGACGAGCCGTTTGTCGTACGGGTTGCATATGCAGAAATGCTTTTAAACAGAGGCAAGTTCACCGGAAAACGAAAAAAACCAAGCACAAGTGACCTTCGCGCCGCAGCAGCCGCATACTGTAACTACGGTTTCAGTGGCGGTGCAGTTAATTTTATAAAGTGGAAAAAAGCAGAAAACACGCCGCTCGAAATGCGTAGCGGCGTGCATCTGTATGAGTGGTTTTTTTATATATGATCTACAAGCTCCATATATATTCTTCGTCTTAGCACGTTTGCTTCGACTATGCGTATGCGCAGCGGCTGACCGAGTCTGTACTGCACCTTCCCGTGTGAAAGCGTTTGCGTGCTTTCACTGTAGAAGAAGCCCTCGCCGAGCGACTCCGTGGGGATAAGCCCCTCGCAGGTGTTTTCAAGTTCGCAGAAAATTCCGAATGAAGTAACCGAGCTTATAACGCCGTCAAATTCCTTGCCGACCTCTTTTTCCATAAATATAACTTTATATAGGTCCTCAATGTCGCGCTCGGCATTAAGTGCTTTAAGCTCATTGTCGCTCGAAGCGGCTGCACTCTCTGCGGCAAATTTTGCATACCGTTTTTTTGCCGATTCCTCTCCGTTTTCCATTGCATATTTCAGTATGCGATGCACAGACAGGTCGGGGTAGCGGCGGATAGGCGAGGTAAAATGACAATAGTAGGATAGTGCAAGGCCAAAATGGTCGTTTCTCACCTCTGAGTATTTTGCCTTCATCTGCGCGCGCAGAGTAACACGCGAAACTACGTTTTCAATTCCGCGCTCTGCCGCCTCCCAAAGAATAGGTGCAAAAGCTGAAACTGACAGCTTTTTTTGCCTGAGCGGCAGGGTAGAGAGCCCCACGTTTTGTAAAAATGCTTTGTATGACGTCAGTTTTTCCTCGCTCGGCTCATCGTGTACACGGAATACACACGGCAGTCCTCTCGCAGACATATGACGCGCCACGGCTTCGTTTGCTGCCAGCATAAACTGCTCTATCATTTTCTCGGCTTCGCCGCGCTCGCGCCGTATAATTTCAAGCGGAGCGCCGTTTTCGTCAAGCATAAAGCGCGCTTCGGCACTTTCAAGCTCCAGTACTCCGCGCATTTTTGCGTTCTTTTCGAGAATTTTAAAGAGAGCGTACATATCGCCGAGCGTTTTGTATACCTCTTTATACTTTTTATAAAATTTCGATTTTGACTTTTTTTCAAAAAGGTCGTTAACCTCACTGTAAACGCCGCGCACTCTTGAACGTATCAGGCCGTTTTTGACCTCGCAGCTGCGGAGCTCGCCGTTTTTACCGAGTGACACAAATGCGGACAGCGTATATTTGTCGGTGTCAGCATTTAGCGAGCAGGCGCCGTTTGACAGACATTTTGGGAGCATAGGTACTACTTTGTCAATGAAGTATACGCTCGTACCTCTTGCAAAAGCCTCCTTGTCGGTGGGGGTACCGTAGCGCACGTAGTGAGAAACGTCGGCTATATGGACTCCGAGTATATATCCGTCGGTCGTCTTTTCAAGCGAGATGGCATCGTCAAGGTCCTTTGCATCCTCGCCGTCGATGGTAAAAATGATTCTGTCGCGCAGATCCTCTCTTCCGCTAACGCTTATAGGCTCCTTCGCCGCTTCCTCGGCACAACGAAGTGCCTCAATAGGAAACTCGGTGCGGATACCTTGCTCGGCGAGAATAGACTCATAATTTGCTCCGAGCGAAAGGGTTTTGCCAAGGTCGCGTATGATCTCGCCTTTTGGCGGACGGCGGTCGGTACCGTAGTCGATAAGACGTACCTCTACTTTATTTCCGAGCGGAATATCCATTATGTCATCTACTTCTGCATCAAATGACAGTTTGGGGTTGTCGGGAATGACACGGTATGGCGAAAAGCGCCTGCCGATAAGACGGGTGTCAATAGTCAGTGTTCCGCAAAAAGCGGTTACCCCTCTTTCAAGTATTTCCACCACTTCGCCTTCGGCGTGGAACTGCGATTCGTTTTTATACTTCAGCGCCTTTTTTTTCACGGATATTGCCACTCTGTCACCGGAAAATGCGCCGCCGCAAAAGCGTGCTGGGATGAAAATATCATCATTGATTTCATATTTTTTGTCTGCCGTAACAAAGCCGAAGCCGCGTTCACTTGCGGAGAATATACCCTCAATACGGACGGTTGCTTCGGGTGTGCGCGTGTGCATACGGTCGCGCGGCACGCCGCGGCTCTTTTTACCTTGTCGGGACAGACGTTTTGCTGTCTTGCTTTTTGAAAAAGCGGTTTTTTTGTTCTTTCTCATTTTTTACCTTTACTATATCCAATAAAAAATCCGCTTTTAGTATGCACCAAAAGCGGATTTGCAAATCACAATTGATTATTCAGCAGAAGCAGCGGTAGTTTCTACAGGAGCCTCAGTGGTTTCTGCGGGAGCCTCAGTAGTCTCAGCAGGAGCTTCGGTAGTAACAACGATACCCTGATAGCCGTCAGCACCGCTGTCAAGACCGATATCCGGAATTGTTGTGTTAAAGTTAATGTCAGGCTGAATTGCGTACATTGCAATAACGATAACTACAAAGCAGATTGCAACAACGGTAGTCAGCTTGGAGAGGATCTTGTCAATAGTCTTGCCCTTCTGCTTGCCGAAGAAGGTTTCTGCGCCGCCTGCAATAGTGCCGGAGAGACCTTTCTGCTTGCCGTGCTGCATAAGAACAGCGATAACAAGGAAGAGAGCTGCAACAAGAAGAATTATGCCGAAAACGATTTCGATAGTAGTCATAGGTAATCTATCCTCCGAAAATTTAAGAATCCTGTTTATTTAAAAATGCGCAATACAGCGCGGATATTATTCTACCATATAAAAACAAAAAAATCAATACAAAAAATGAAAATAAATATTTTTTTGAAAAAAGACAAAGAAATTGCCGAAAACTTTTCATTTTTGGTATTGATTGACAGAACTCTTTGTGCTAGACTTGATGTAAAAACAGAATTGAAAGAGGGTCCTTATATGAAATACATAATTGAAAACGATAGACTCAAGGTGGGTGTGGCAACCCTCGGAGCAGAGCTGACAAGCATTTACTCCAAGGTTACCGAAAAGGAGTATATGTGGCAACCGGGTGCTGAAATCTGGCCGGTTCACTCAATTCTTCTTTTCCCCAATCCCGGCCGTATTGCACACGACCGCACGATAATCGGCGGCAAGGTTTATCCCGCTACGATGCACGGCTTTGCCAAGGATATGGAGTTTACAGCTACAGAGGCAACCTGCGAAAAGCTTGTGCTTGAGCTTGCTTCAAACGAGGATACAAAGTTCTTCTTGCCGTATGAGTTTATCTTCCGCGTTATTTTTGAGCTTAAAGGCGATGTTCTCGAGCAGCGCTTTGAGGTGGTTAACAAGGATGATAAGGATGTTTATTTCTGCCTTGGCGCGCACCCCGGATTTTACTGTCCTATCGAGCTTGGCGAGAGCGGTGATGACTATGTTCTTCGCTTTGATCCACCTCAGCAGTTCAACCGTACAGAAACCGAGAAAGGTACTCGTCTTCTCACCGGCAAAAAGACTCCCGTAGTGCTTGAAAACGGCACGGATATGTTTGTTGGCGAAAAGTTCTTTAACGATGATCCTAAGCTCTTCAGCGACATTAAGGCTGATACAATAACGCTTCTTTCCAAGAAGTCGGGCAGATTTGTCGAGATGGGAATAAAGGACTTTCCGTTTATGTGTCTTTGGGGAGTTCCCGACAAGATGCAGATTCTCAGCATTGAGCCTTGGTGCGGAACAAACGACCTTACCGATACCGATCACATCTGGGAACACAAAACCGGCATCCAAAAAGCAGAGGTTGGCGGCATTTGGAAAAGTAAACTTACATTCAGAGTTGGGTAAGAAAAAAAGCGCGCGGCATCAAACCGCGCGCTTTTCAGCATCACAACATATATAGTATATCATATATTTTGCCGCTTGAAAACCCCTTTTTCGGATTTTCTCCGATTTCAACAAATCCCCTCTTTAAACTTTTAATAATTTGTCAATTGAAAACCCTTTTTAGATATGCTACACTATAGGTGAAGAAAGGAAGGTACAGTCCAATGTACAAGTAATCTTCTAAATCTTTCTAAAACAGAATATGACCGAAAAAAGCATTGGTGGTAAAAAGGAGTTGCAGGAAGTACAACGGTGGTCAGGAGTAGCTGGTTATAGTGGTTTGATGGTCATAAAAAGTTTATAGAAAGATACAAAAAACATTGTTGCACAAAGTAAATTTAAGAGAGTTTGCAAAAAGGAAAGTGCAGCAAGACCAAGCACAGTTAATCTGATGAAAGAGAGGATAACAGGATGTTAGATATCAAGAGTGAAGCGAAATGACCTCTGATTGCAGGATGTGCGATCAGAGGTCATTTCTTTTTGCTTTTGAATTTTAAAGCCTGCCGCGACCGCGGCAGGCTTCATTTTCGTTTATCTTTTCTCGATTGTTATTGATTTGAGCATTTTCGGCGGAACATATGGACTTATATGGAATGAATACCCGTATCCTCCCGTATCGGGATCAAAACTCGCGTTGTATCCAAGTCCCCATTTCTCGCCGTTGATTTTGAAAGTATCCGCTTTGAAAGGTATATCCGAGTCAAAGGATATGTATGAGGCGGATATTGTAACATTCTTTGTACCTTCAGGAAGCGTTACAGAGTTAACCTCGCCGTCACTAAGTCGGATTTCAAACTCGCCGTCTTTTGCACTGCTTGCATCAATTTTCAAAGCATAGTTAGGTCTTATGGGGAGAAGTGTCGCTTTGTCAAGCGTTACCGTGAATATGTTTGAGGTGAAGGCGTGTCCTGTCATATAAAGAACAACTTCGCTTTCACTCACGCCGATTCCGTCAAACGCCACGCTTTTGTCAAAAGCACCGTACTTTTTATAATAAAACTTTCCGTTTTCGGGTTCTATCTCGTCACCGCCGAGCGTGTCTGCGCATATTGCATCTCCGCCGGCATATCCTGCGCTTCCAAGGTCATAAGACCATAGTGCACCGTCTTTTGCCTTTTCAATGTCTATATTAAGTCTTGCTATATATTCGTCCATAGTAAGAACACGGTCGTTTGCAAGGTCGAAGTAGAACATTTTTCGCATTTCGCCGCCCTCGGTGCCTTGTCTGCCGATTGAATAGTCAATTACTATTGAAATACATCCGTCAAATAGCGTGTAACCGTATTTAACATTGTAAGTCTTATGGTCGTTTCCTTTTTCAAGTTCTTTTATAATCGGGTCAAGCTCATCGGATATAAGGTTGTTAAGCTTTTTAGCGGAGGCCGTTCCCGTGGTAATTCTCGGATAAGTAATTAACTGTTTTCCAATCTTTCCGCCGCTGTAAATACTGTACGCATCTCTTTCGTAATGTACTGCGGTTTCAATAGGCGGTGCAATGCTTTTTGAAGGATAAATAACAACGCTCTCAAGCTCGTCATACGGGATATATCCGTCAGTATAGAAGTAGTATAGCGATTCATTTTCGTTTGCCGTAGCTGCAGTGCTCCAGCTCTTCGGCGCACTGCCGTTTATAGAAAATACTGCATCGTTGTAATTACCCTTGGTGAGAACTTCTACTTTGTGCGATTTTACTGTTATTCTGTCACTTGCATACATAGAGGGAGCAGTGGCGCTGGCTACATTCCCGTTTTCAAACAGTATTTCTATTCTGTCAGTGTCTGCCGCGGTCGGTCTGATTGCCGCTTGGTAGTTCGGTCTTACAGGCTCCAGCGTTTCTTTGTCGAGCGTTACGGAAAATGTGTAGGTGGTGTATATACACGCGCCGAAATATAGGGTGACAGTATCGTAGTCAACATAAGCACCGTCAAGGTTTACAGAGTTTCCAAACTGGGTAAAACGTTGCTCGTAAAACACATTTTCAGCAGTTGCACCGAGAATCTCGCTACTGCCGGGGATACGGAGGTTTACGTCTGCACCGTGGTTAGGATTCTCACCGTCAAGGTCGGCGGTGCCTCCTGCACTTGCAAGGTCGTACGACCAAAGTGCCTTATCCATAGCTTTATCAATGTCAACATCCATCGCAGCGAGGTATTCTTCTACGGTCAGTTCACGGTCGTTTATACCGTCGTAGTAGAAGAAACGCTGGGTAGTACCGCCCTCGGAGTACTGCCAGCCGCCAAATTCTGTAAAATGTATCATCAGGGTGGAGTAGTCTTTACCGGTGTATGCGGCGTTGAATCCGATTCGGTATAGCTCATTGCCTTCTTTGTCGTTTCGGAGCTTTTCGATCATCGGCGCATAGAGCAGTTTGATTTTTTCGTTCAAGGCAACGGCGCCCGGTTTATCCGAAAGTAACCGCATATAGACGATGGAATGCTTAAAATCGAAATCGCCGCCATTGAAGTGGTCCTTTGCCTGCTTTTCGATCTTGTCTGCCTCTTCAAAGGTAACCTGCATGAGCGGCTCGGTGGTGACAGGCGTTTCGGTGGTTTCGGGTATTTCGGTGGTCATGGGCACCGTTGTTTCGGGGGCTTGCGTTGTTATGGGAACGTCCGTCGTCATCGGCGGATCCACCTTGCCGCACGCGGCAAGAAGCAGAGTTAGAGCAAGAGAAAGAATAAGGATTTTACGCATATCGGGCTCCTTTCTATTCGGGGATCATAAAAGTTGTGGTTACAGGAACAAATTCTCCGTCCGTAAAGGCAAAGTCGATCTCGAGCGAGCCATAGAAGGTCGTCTCCCCAAGCTGACAGGGAAGGGAGCGATGGAGAAGGCCGTTTTCGATCGAATCATAGTAGAAATTCTGCGTTACAACATAGTCAAAAAACGGTTCTTTATCGCCGAAAATGCTTTTTTCGATGGTGTACGTATCATCACCGATCTGTATGTAGAACGCTTCCTCGTCCACGGTGGAAGAAAAGGTCTGCCAAGCACCGTTATAGTCCACATCATATTCGGCAAGCGTCACACCGTCAAACACGCGGGCGTGCGACCAATGCACCGTGCCGCCGTTTATAAACGTGAGGATAATGTCGGGGTACCCGTCGCCCGTGAGATCCTCGACCTGTACGGTCGGCGGGCCGGAAAAGGAATTATGCTCCTCAATGGTCTTGGCGTATTCGTCTACGGTCAGCAACAGTTCCGAGCCGAGTGCGCTTTTGCGCAGGATCGTGACCGAGACGTCCTCGGCATAGATCTTTTTCAGCTCGCGGAAGGTGCAGGTATAGTTGCCGTACACGCCGCTTAGCATCTCGGTCACCGTCGCAGCGGGCGAGGTAAAGTGCAACGTCAGTATTTGCTTTGGTATCTCGTAGCGGTTGCCAAGGGCGTTTACATGGATGCTTTGGATACTGCTTGGGAAAGAGATGCTCGTCAGCGAGGTGCAGAAGAATGCGCGCTCGCCGATATGCTCCACACCCTCGGGCACGGTGTAATGACCGCTCCTGCCGATGGGAAAGGCAACGAGCGTCCTTCTGTCGGGCGTAAACACCACGCCGTCGATCGAGATAAAGCGGGCGTGCTTTGCATCCTCAATATGCAGGTTGGTCAGCGTGCGGCAGAGGGGGTCGAGCGGAACGTTGTAGGAAAGGATAGCTTCAAGCTCTGCATCCATCGGGAAGGTAAATGCCGTGATGGGGCGCCTCGTCATGTAGAAATCGCATTCTTCTACACCGCTGTAGCCCCCGGGCACGGGTACGTTGCCGCCTTCGGCAAGGTATGCCGCAGAGTAGGTCGTATAGACCTCATCCGTTCCCTCGTAGCCGCAAAAACCGTAGCGGTTGCGCTGCACGTAGGACATGCCGAGCGTATTGGGACCCGCATCGTACTCCACGATCTCGTGCTCGTTCAACTCCGGAAAGATCTTGGCAAGATTTCCCGACGGATCGGGGATACCCACGTTGCCGCCGCGCACGCGGAGGGTGACACCGCCGATCGGATATTCGGGCGTGACCGTACTGCGCGGAAGCGTGGTGCCGACAGCGGTCAGCGTGCGGGGCAGGGAAAGCTCCGTAAGACCCATACAACCCCAAAAGGTACCGTCCGACAGTTTTTGCACGCTGTCGGGGAGATGCACGCTTTCGATCTTGCAATTCTGAAAGGCCCTTTCGCCGATGATCAGCGTGCCCTCGGGGATGTCGTAGTGTCCCGTTCTGCCGCGCGGAAAGGCAACGAGTGTTTGCAGACCTTTGGTAAAGATCACGCCGTCTACTGCGGTGTAATTCGGATTATCCTCGGCAACGGCGAGGTCAAGGACGCTTGCGTTCATGTCCGAAAAGCGTTCTTCGCCCGTGGGGAAATACAGCGCGGTGATCGGGTAGGTGGGCAAGGGCGCCTCGGTCGTTACGGGCAGCTCTACCTCGCCGCAGGCAACGAGCAGCGTTGCAAAAGCAAGCGCGAAGAAAACGGTAATGTGTTTGCGAAAAGTCATAGAAACACTCCTTTCCAGTATTCTGTCTATAGTATATATCGTAAAAAAATACGGTTGGTCACATTTTTGTCCACATTTTCTACTATAATTATTTCATATTTTCATTTTTTTGTCAATGGATGCGTCGATATAAATATATTATAGAAAAATCTTGCATTTCCCGTAATTTTATGCTATTATAACTCTATGTGAAAAAATAAATTTATACAGACATAAAGGAGGCGTTTCACTTTGAAGGAAATGCTGGAAAAAATCAAAGCCGAAGCTGCCGCAAAGCTAAACGAGGAAAATGTAGACCTCGAGGCTCTCCGCGTTCAGTATCTCGGCAAAAAGGGCGAACTCACTTCGGTTCTTCGTGGTATGGGTCAGCTTTCCGCTGAGGAAAGACCTGTTGTAGGTCAGATGGCAAACGAGGTTCGCAGCTTCATTGAGAACCTTATCGAGGAGAAAAAAGCCGCTGCAGCTACTAAGGCTATGGCAAAGAAGCTCCTTGATGAAACAGTTGACGTAACTATGCCTGTTGAGCCTGTTACAGTTGGCTCGCGCCATCCGCTTTCTCAGGTGCAGACTGAGCTTGAAGATATCTTTATCGGTCTTGGCTTTGAGATCGTTGAAGGACCTGAGGTTGAATATGATTACTACAACTTTCAGGCGCTCAACATTCCCGAAAACCATCCTGCAAGAGATACTCAGGATACTTTTTATATCACTGATAACATTCTTCTCCGTTCGCAGACTTCTCCTATGCAGATTCGCGCAATGGAGCAGAAGAAGCCTCCGCTTCGCATAATTTCTCCCGGCCGTGTTTACCGTTCTGATGCGGTTGATGCTACTCACTCGCCTCTTTTTCATCAGCTTGAGGGACTTGTTGTAGACAAGGGCATTACTATGGGCGACCTCAAGGGTACACTTGAGCTTTTTGCAAAGAAGATGTTCGGTGACGATACGAAAATTCGTTTCCGTCCCCATCACTTCCCGTTTACAGAGCCTTCTGCCGAGGTTGACGTTTCCTGCTTCGTTTGCGGCGGCAAGGGCTGCAGCCTTTGCAAGGGAGAGGGCTGGATAGAAATACTTGGCGCAGGTATGGTGCATCCTAACGTGCTTCGCGGATGCGGCATTGACCCCGAGGTTTACAGCGGTTTTGCGTTCGGTATGGGTATCGAGCGTATCGTAATGCGCAAGTATAACATTGATGATATGAGAATGCTTTATGAAAACGATGTTCGTTTCTTAAAGCAGCTCGGTTGACGGAGGTGCAGTAGATGAATCTTTCAAGAAAATGGCTGTCTGATTTTGTTGATGTCAGCGATATTGAAAACAAGGCATACTGTGACCGTATGACCGACACAGGCTCTAAGGTAGAGGGCTTTGAGGTGCTTGGCGAGGATATTAACAATGTCGTTGTCGGCAGAATCCTCACTATTGCAAAGCACGAGAACTCCGACCATCTTCAGATTTGCTCGGTTGATGTAGGAGAGGGCGAGCCTGTGCAGATAGTTACAGGCGCACAGAATATTTTTGAGGGCGCGGTTATTCCCGTTGCCAAGGCTTATTCCAAACTCCCCGGCGGCGTTACAATAAAGCCCGGCAAGCTCCGCGGTGTTGAGTCTAACGGTATGCTTTGCTCTATCGGCGAGCTTGGACTTACCACCCACGATATGCCCTCGGCTGCCGAGGACGGTATCTTTATAATGGGCGAAGAGTATGCGGATAAGATAGGCACAGACATCCGTGAGGTGCTGATGCTGTCGGACAGCGTAGTCGAGTTTGAGATTACCCCTAACCGCCCCGACTGCCTTTCTGTTATTGGTCTTGCCCGCGAGAGTGCGGCATCGTTTGACCGCCCCCTTAACATTCCTGCTCCCAAGGTAATCGAGGCAGGCGGAAACGTCAGCGACTATATTAAGGTTAAGATTGATGCGCCCGAGCTTTGTCCGAGATACACGGCACGCGTTGTAAAGAATGTTAAAATCGAGCCTTCGCCGCTCTGGATGCGTATGCGCCTGCGTGCGGCAGGTGTCCGCCCGATAAACAATATCGTTGATATTACCAACTACGTAATGCTTGAGTACGGTCAGCCTATGCACGCCTTTGACTATGCGTG